>JBBRVM010000043.1:0-12923 GCA_038246865.1 Burkholderiales bacterium | reverse complement strand
CGTGTAGAAAATTTCTTTGACAGAATAGGTCATCGGAGAAAGCGGTTCACGATCACTGCTTGGCCCATTTTTCAAATCCCGTTTTGCGCAACGAACAGGCGGGGCATTCGCCGCAGCCGTATCCCCAAAGGTGCAATACGTCGCGAACCCCGTTGTAGCAGGTGTGGGTGTGTTTGATGATCATTCGTGTCAAAGCCTCACCGCCCAGCAAGTGCGCCAGTGCCCATGTATCAGCCTTGTCAATCCACATCAACGGCGTCTCGACTCGCATACGTTGATCGAGGCCAAGCGACAAGGCAATCTGCATCGCCTTCATCGTGTTGTCACGACAATCAGGGTAGCCTGAGAAGTCAGTTTCACACATGCCGCCGACGAGCACATCAAGCCCGCGGCGATAGGCAATCGTCGCGGCAAATGTCAAGAACAGCAGATTGCGGCCAGGCACAAACGTATTCGGCAAGCCGCTCCTTTCATAAACGATAGACACGTCTCGCGTCAACGCCGTGTCGCTGATTTGACCGAGTACGGCGAGGTCAATGACATGATCGTCACCCAGTCGTTCGCGCCACTGCGGAAACGTAGCGCGCATTTCACGCAACGTCTCAAGCCGCACCGTCATTTCAATGCGATGCCGTTGGCCGTAATCAAATCCAGCCGTTTCAACATGGGCAAAACGCTCGAGCGCCCAAGCCAGACAAGTCGTCGAATCCTGTCCGCCAGAAAACAGCACGAGAGCGCGACCCTGTTCTGTCGTGTGCATCAAAACGGCTTCACCACAACAAGAAATACGATGGCAAACAACGCGAACACTGGCAGCTCATTCATCACCCGAAAGTAGCGCTCAGTGTGCGTGTTGCTGGCTGCGCGAAACGCCATCATGTGCCGCCAGCACAGCACGTGAAAGACCATGAGCGCCAACACAATTAACAACTTCCACATCATCCATTTTCCGGTGATTCCATAGCCCAGCCAGAGCCACGCGCCGAACACAATCGTGAGCACCGCGCTCGGCGTCATGATGCCCCAGAACAATTTGCGCTCCATAATTTTGAAGCGTGCATCACCGCGCGTGTCGCCCTCCGCATTTGCCTGTACGTGATACACGAAGAGTCGCGGCAGATAGAAAATCCCCGCCATCCAGGTGATGACGGCGATGATATGAAGCGATTTAATCCAGAGCATAGCGAGCGATTGAGTAGATTTTTTAGCGGCGGCAAAACCGTTTGACGACTGTCTTCAGCTCAGTCAAACGCCCGTGAAAAAAGTGCCCCGCACCGGGAAACACCGTCACCGGCAAGCCCTGGGGTCGCGCCCAATTCATCACGTCGGCGAGGGGCACTACATCGTCCTCTTCGCCATGAATCACCACCGTATCTTTCGGCACTTCGGAAATCTCAAATCGATTGACAGCAGGCCCAATCAACACCAGTTGATCAGGTTGTGACCGCGGCAGCAAACGGGTCTGCACAAAACAGCCGAACGAAAAACCCGCGGCAACTAATGGAACCGACGGGCCCAAATGAGTTTGCGCCCAAGCCAACGCAGCAGCCGCGTCTTCAGTCTCACCCACGCCTTCATCGAAACTGCCTTCGCTCTTGCCAACGCCACGAAAGTTAAAGCGCATTGTGGCAAAGCCCAACTCGGCAAACGATTTGGCAAGCGTTTGCACCACTTTATTGTCCATCGTGCCGCCAAACTGCGGATGCGGATGACAGATGAGGGCGAGAGCAACCGCTGGCGAGTCATTAGGGCGCTGAAAGGCAACCTCCAGCGTGCCTGCAGGGCCGGGAATAAGTTCAGATGTCATTGCCTGATTTTAGGTGTTGCCGACTTCTGTCTGGATGTCCATACCCTTGCGAGCCGGACGTAGCGTAAACCGCCACAGCAGCACGGTCGTCGCCAAAAACGGCCAGAGAATCACAATCGTGTGCGTCAGACCGTTCAAATGCAGCAAGTGCCCGTAGCTCCAGCTGAAGATCGATAGCGGCGCTTTCGCTGCCACGAAATCAGGCAGCAGCAGCGTCACCATGACGCTAGAAATCAACGCAATGCCTGCGATAACGGACTTCGCGGCGCGCGGCAACCAGAACAGAACCATCAAGGCAAACGCGCCCACAGCGAGGCCCAGCGTGTGGCCGGGGCGCAACCATTCGTCCCATGCGACCGGCGTGAGCACAGCCTGAGCCGCAGCGGTTTTCATCACAATTGCAAGCGCGAGCACCAGCACCAGTGCGATCCCGCCCATCCAGCGCTTGCGCATAATAAGGTCGGTAAAAAGACCAATCCCGATCAGTGCGGACGCTGTTTGCACAAGCTCGACAACTAACACGACCGGCTCGAACGCTGCCTTCTGGCCGGGGTGAAAGGTTGCACCAAACAGCGGAATCGCGGGGTTTGTCTGCGCCAGCAACCAGACCAGTAGCAGCACCAGTTTCAGGTCCCCGGACTCGCCGGGCACCACCAGCTTTTCACGCAGCGAACGAGCGGCGTTGAGCAGCGGTCGAGAGGCGATGACGAGCGCACCGAACACTGCCCCAATGAGCGTACCAACCAGATTGGCAACCGTATCAAACGCGCTTGCGTAACGCGTTGGCAACCATATTTGCGCTGTCTCCATCGCCAGCGAAAGCACTAGCGCCGATCCGAGCGTCGCCACGATGGCGCGCAACCCGGACCAACGCAGTGGCCATGCCATGACCAGCGCAAAACCCAACGGAATATAGGCGATTACGTTGAATGTGGCGTCGGCGGCGATCCATCGCTGCTTCCACTGAAACAGAAAGAAGCGTCCGCCGGGTGCCGGTTCAGTCCAGCCTGTGAATGGCTGCACGCTCGCGTAAATGATCACCGCGACGCAGACACCGGTGACCCACAATGGGAGCCCGGAGTGGCGGGTTTCGTGTCGATAAGTCATGGCGTTGGGTTTGCCTAGAGATAGGCGTGATCAACCTTGAAGCCCACGACGTTGACCTGACTGGCGTCAAGGTAGAGCTTTATTTCGACCTCTGCGCCGCCATCGAGCCCGTGCGCGAGATTGGCCGTGGCGGGCGCGAACTCGGCTGGCGAGAACACACGGCGCACGACTAACTCGCCGCCCAGCCCGTCGAGCGACAAAACGAGATGCGGAAACGCAACGGTGCGCGGGCCGGTATTGCGTAGGGTCGTCGTGAAAATCAGCAAGCCCTTATGTGCGGGGTCTGCGGCGAGATCAGCCCCGACGAAGCCCAGTGCTTCGGCACGCTTCGGCGGCTCAACGCGACAGCCAATTTCCTCGCACGCCATCGCAACGAAAGGTGCGGCTTGCGGTACGCGACTGACTAATTCATCACGGAAGAAATAAGCCCCCTGCCCTACCAGCAGCAAAGCGGCGACCAGCGATGCCACTGCGTAGACCCACCGTGCGGCAGGCGAATCGGCTTGAGTCGGAGCGCGCCAACGGTAGTCGTTCAGGTCGTGCGTCGTTTTTTCTGTGGTCGCACTTTGGGTAGCTGCGTCGAGATTGCGCACGAGAGGATCGGCGTTAGCTGACTCTTCACCGTTCGCGGACATAGCGCCGACCACTGCGTCGTTGGTTACCTTGACTTCGTTGGCGCTGGCGTCGTTCACCGCTGGGTCATCACGCTCAGCCGTCATCGCGGGCATGCCTTGAACGATGGTTTGCGGCGACGCCCCCTCGACCGCTTCATGCATCGGTGGCATTGGCGGCAACATGCCTTCGATCAGGTGTTCAACCGCATCAAAAATACCGCGACAGGCGCCACAACGAACTAGACCTGCATGCAGCTTGACCTGCTCCGGGCGCACGCGAAATTTCGCGCTGCAATGAGGGCATTGCGTGACGGCGGACACTTGCGCTGGGACGTTCGACATAGTGCAATCGTAGCGTACGGGTCGCGCCTCGCTGTCATCGTAACGCCTGGTGCGCTATGTACGATTTAAGCGCGGTTGAAAATTCCCCCGCAACGCGCGATTTCCTGATGCAAAACTGAACATTTGTACAGCACTCTGCCCACGGCAATTTGGGTATTTCTCCTACAGACGACCCATTTCGGCACGCCCAAAATGACTTGTGTGTCAAACCATTCAACAGAACTACTGACTGTTCATACAACTTTCCGCCGAAGCGCACCGTAAATGACCTGTTCTAACGAATAAATCGGTGGCGGCGCACGGTGGACGCGGCAAAGAAAGTCGCTTTTATTGTTGCAATCAATTTCAAAAGGTGATTTCCTCCTTGGTTATTAATTCATCCCCCCCTCCACTATCGCTCGATAGCGCGTGCTCGTCGGTCGATTCAACGACTGCTTTCTGCAGCAATTCTGGCCAGTTGTAGCGCCGCCTCGATAGTGTCCCCTCATGCGCACGCTCAAGACAAAACGTCTACTGCTACACAAACAACGCTTTCATTGGTTGTTCTGCGCGATGAGAACGTCGCAAACTTAGGTGTGCCAAGTAATGCCGTCGACTTGGTGCGCCTCGCGAATGGGAGCAGCGATGCATCCCGAGCGACTCTGCGCTCACTGTCGTCCCCCTCCGTTGTTCGTCTCCTGATCTCTGAGCGACCGCCCGAAGACTACGTTTCCGCGTTAAAACCGGGAACAGCCGAGCATCGCTTATTAAACTACGTTGTACTACGGTATACCGGTTCTGCGGCTGCGAAGTCGGCACGCGAGACGCTTCTGTCTCAACGCTTATTTCGAAGCGTGGAAGAGGAAGTTTATGACTCTTTTTCAGCCGCACCGAATGATCCGTACTTCGCTCCTTCGCAAGCCAGCCCGCTCAACAAGCAATGGGGAATGTCAGCGCTTAACTTACCTGCGGCGTGGGACACCCAAAATGGATATGCCTACATCGGCGTAGTCGACAACGGCATTCAAAGGCATCACCAAGATCTGGGTGAGGATCGCACCGGCAATGTGCGAGCGCATTTTTCTGGGGCTTGGTCGACTTGGTCTCCGGTGCCGTCAAATTCCAGCTTCAGTGAAGACTACTTGCCATTAGGCCTCGGTCACGGCTCACATGTAGCAGGCATTATTGCGGCCACCGCGAACAACGCGCTGGGCGTGTCCGGATCTTGCCAAAACTGTTCGTTAGTCATCGTCAAAGCTTCTGACGGAACCACAGCGGATGGCTTACCTGAAAGCAATGTTGCGGGTGCGGTCTACGGTATGGTGCGACGCGGCGTGCAAAGCATCAACTTAAGTCTGGGTAACTCAACACCGGGTCTTAGTTGTGGAGGCGCTGTACCTGCGCTACCTGCGTACTGTGACGCGATCGAGTTCGCGGCAGACCGCGACATCATTATCGTCGCGGCGGCCGGCAACCACAAGACTGACCATCAATTTCCCGCGTCAGACGCCCGCACTTTCTCAGTGGGTGGCTATCAATCTGATGGCAACACATGGGATCAGACGCTTGCTCTTGGAACCGATTCACCGGCCCGGATTGCAGGGAGCACCACGGAAATCGGAACGAATTTTGGTTCGAATCAGCTTGTCGTTGCGCCCGCGCGAGACGTCCTATCCTCCATGTGGTCCAACTCACAATGGAACAACAGGTGCGGCAGCGTGACTACGTTCAATACAGGTGCACAGTACGTCCAGTTTAGTGGCCCAGTCACGCAGAGCATATTCGCAAGTGCAAGCGGAAACCTCTATGGTATTTGTACTGGCACGTCGATGGCGGCACCCCACATTACCGGCCTTGTTGGTTTAATCAGAAGCACCAATCCGCTGCTCACAACGGCTCAGGTGCGCTCAGGATTAGCGCAAGCTGCCGGTGGATTCTTTATCGATAACAGATGGGGTTATGGTCTTCCAAACGCGGCCATCGCACTTCTCAACGCACTGCCAGCTGATCGCCTGACACCGCTTTTCGCTTTCTCCAAACTAACTGGAGACGACTATGTTTACACCGTTTTCCCGCAAATGGGCGCAGCGTTAAACGCCGGTACGGTACCCCCGTTCGTTGGCACCAGCGCATCTACGGGCGGGTATTACACCTACAGTTGGATAGGCAACACCGTAACGCAATATCCCTCTACCTTTGCAGGCGTCACCATCGCAGTTAAACCAGGGCAAGTATCAGCCGACAACTGCCGACCAAGGGCCAGACTGCGGGTTTTCACGACGCCACAGACCGCAACGGGCGTGACGCTCTGGCCCATTTGCCGCTTCAGTTATGTCGCGGGCTCCGTGGTACGACACATCATCGATACCGCACCGAAATGCGCACAGTCAGCCCTACCGATAATTGCGGTTCTTGACGGCCATGAAGGCTTTGTATTCCCGCCGAATCAATCGCAGCCGAGTGGCACTGAGCCAGTTATCAGAATGGAAATGATTCCAGGGGCTGGCGTGCCCACTGTGTTTATCTTTACTGCGCAGGCCGATCAGGCCTATTACACTGGTCAAGGCTTTTCCAATCCAGTGGTACTCGGCTATGCACACCTTAATTAACTCCGCGCTACGCTCTTCTTATGACGCTTTGGCACTTGTTGCCATCGCATTGCTGTTCGCATTTTGTTCATCCGCAGCGTTTGCAGCGGACAAGTATCCCACCTACGGAGCGCTATCGTTCTTTGGGCAAAGCCAATCCGTCGCACCCTGCTTGGAACCAGGGCGTACGGCGAGTGTTCGCCTCGCAATACCCGACAGCTATGACCAAGCTCCGAACAACCTGGCGATTGGTGAGGCGACGAATTCACTTCGCTTTGCGTTTGGCGTCACCGCTCTGGACGGCACCAATTTTGCGACCCGACCCGCGTTACGACCTTTGTCATTGGAAGCGTGGCGCACGTATCCCAATATCGCTTCTGGCACTTGGGATTTCATTTCCGTCCAAAAGCTTTCAAGCGGCGAACGCTTGTCCGATGCTATTCGCTGGACGACTGCACAAGGGCCCGGCGGTTGTAACGCCATTGGCGCGATTGATGTATTGGAAGGCGACTTGCAGGTCAGCACCGTAGGGATGCCCTTTCTGATGCCAAACATCCGCGTCCGAGCCAGTGCGTTCCCTGACGTTGCGTCCGTTGGCGCTAGCGTCGCGTTAGCGTCAGAAGTTATCGTCAATGAATCTAGCGATACCGGTGTTGATGGCCCGAAAACCGCCGTTTTGACGGATCAATCGGGCATGTCGAGTTTTGCCGTGACGCCAGGCACGCGGCCGGGCATCAAGCGATTCATCGTGAAGGAAAGAAACTCGGCCTCTGTGAATCCAGTCAGCGCGATGGTGACGCTCGCGCATGCTCCAGCGGGGGCACCCGTTGTTAGCAGCGTGCCAATCGTCGAGTACGTTTACGACGGAGGCTCTGGTACAAAGTCGCGCTATTTGACTGGCACAGCCGCTGTCACGCGCCAGCTAGATTCACGAGACGATGCGAAACTTTTTCAGAGAACGGGCCAAGTGTGGCGCGCGTTTACATCCGCTAATGCTGCGCCGGGACTGATGCCGGTTTGTCAGTTTTTCGGTCAGTTGACGAGCGCTGCGACCGTGACGCACTTTTTCACGGGGAACCCACAAGAGTGCGCTTCGCTCCGTGCGCTGTGGGGAGATGCAGGCTCGTTAGGGTCAGGACTTAAATACGAGGGCATAGCGTTCTACGCTGTATCACCCGACGCGCAGCAACGCTGCCCACCTGCATTTCCAATCAAGGTTGCGCGTTTTTTCGAGCCCGCGCCATCGTCGCATCACTTGTACCTGGTGATTGACCCTCAGACCGGTGCATCAAGTTATCGACCGTCGTCAGCAGCAGTCTCTGATGGTGTGGCGTTTTGCACCGATGTTGCTGTGGCGTCATGAGCGGAAGGCGACTTGCGGCCGACGCCACGCGATATTTCAAATCCAGCGAACAGGTGGTGGCCCCATGCGCAATGCAGGTTTTCGGGCCATCAGCTTTTGGCCCAATACCCTATTTTACTGGGGCTAGCGCTATAAAAGTGCAATTATCAAGACTAGGACTATTATTCCTCCAGCCCCAATGAAATGGTCGTTTCATCAAAAAGCTGTATCGACAAAAAAACCGCTGCGCATAGGCAACGATTGCGGCTGACGCGGCGTCAGTTGCGAACACCACTCATGCGGACCCAGCCGTCGCGCTCCGCACTCACTGTGAGCTTAATCCACGGTGCGTAGGCGGTCTGGATTCGCTCAATTTGCGGCGTGAGAATGCCAGCTAGAGCAAGCGCACCGCCTGATTTGACGTAACTGCAAATGGCGGGCGCGAGCACGGTGAGTGGGCCTGCGAGGATGTTCGCAACGACTACGTCATAGCGCTCGTTCAACTCATCGTCAGACGTGGCGTAAGCGACCCTCAATTTGTTCGCTTCCGTGTTCAGACGCGCTGTTTCCACGGCTTGTGGGTCGATGTCAACACCAAACACTTCGGACGCACCCAGAGCGGACGCCGCCATCGCAAGAATTCCCGAACCACAGCCGTAGTCGAGCACAGTCTTGCCGGTTAGCGACAAGTCACTCAACCATTGCAAACACAAGCGCGTCGTCGGATGCGTGCCGGTACCAAACGCGAGGCCTGGATCGACGCGCAGATTGATCGCGGCTGGGTTCGGTGGCTCGCACCAGGTGGGCACGATCCAGAGTTTGGTTGTGATTTCAATGGGCTCAAACTGGGCTTGCGTGGCGCGCACCCAATCGGTTTCCGGGACGACGCGAAATTCGTGCGGGCCCAATGAATCACCTGCTTCACTGCGGAGCGCATTCCAAAGCGTGTCGAGATCATCTGTCGTGATACTGGATTCGAACAAAGCGGCAATCCGGCTGTCAGCCCAGCGCTGATTGAGCGCCATGCCAGGTTCGCCGAAGATCGGTTGTTCAGCATCGCTCTCGGCGTTTAAATCTGCGACATCAACCGCCAGCGCGCCTGCTTCGAGCAGCGCATCAGCAATGGCGTTAGCTGCCTCGCCTTTAACCGGGCCAGAAACTTCCATCCACTGTTGTGTCACACCGTTACCTCAGAACCCCGTGAGGCATTGTGTGTTCAAAAATTGGCGCACACTATTCCAATCGGCGTTACTCGCCGCAGCTCCGACGGTGCCTAAAACTGTCTCGGCGCCAGAAAATCCTCGCAGTATGCGAGCGAGCATGAGGGCATCTGTCGTCGCACCCAGTGTGGTTCCGTTGCCATCCACGTTGAAGGATTGACCCGCAATGTAATTGGTGATGATCGTGGCATCGGTGCGGAGCGCGTTTGCTGCAAACGTGAGCCCTGTGGTAAGGGCCGCTCCACGAAACCCGAACGCATAGCGAAGGACCAGGGTGGCGTCATTCGCGCCCCAAGTCCCATCTCCGTCAATATCGAGAGTGCAAGCGGCGGGAGTGAACTGCGACACCACTGAGTAATCGCCCGTAGCGCCGCCCAGAGCCGATACTGCGACGTAATGAGTGTCCGCTCTGGCAACATTGCGCACGATGCGAAAGTTGCCGCCGCCACCGCTGTTATCGTCTGAAGCGAGCGTGGTCACCTGATCGGCCGCAATCACAGTGCCGAACGTATCGATGGCTCCGGTCGTACTAACCTTCCAGACACCGGCTCCCGGAAAGCGAACCTGAAGCACATCGATGTCGCCCGCGGCCTCTATGCGCCCAGCGGTAGTGCTGTCGAGCCCAACTGCAAGCGCTGCCGGCGCGCTATTCGGGAAGTCATCGCTCAGATCTAGCTTCCAGCCGCTTAGGCCGTAACTTGCGGCGTAGAGAACTTGTCCAGGTGCCCACTTCAACTGCGTTACAGCCGCATTACGCGGGCCGTCATTAGTGGTAAACCAGGTGCTCCCGCTATCTTCAGATGTAAAGACCCCCACTTCTGACGCGAGGTAGAGCCACTGAGGATTGCTTGGGTGGCGACTAACACCGTAAAAGGGGGCCAGCGGCAGCACACCAACCCCAACTGCCGTCCAAGTGGGCGAAGCGTCGTTTCCGTTGGTTGTTCGCCACAGGTTTTGCCAGCCGAACCAACCGAAAGTCAAGTAGACCGTCGACGGGGTGATTGGATCGACGTAAATTGACGTCGGCAAAGTCACGTTACCCCGCGCGGTAGGGCCAACTACTGCCGTCCAGCCAGGCGAAGCTCCTGCTGCATTGCTGCTGCGATACAGTTCGCCATTGTTGTGCGCCACCCAGACGGTGTCCGGGTTGCTCGCGGAGGAACCGATCACCGCAATGTAATTACCGCTGACCGCCGACGGTGCCTTAATCGACTGCCATGCAACGTTAGTCGTTGTTGCGTCGCGCGGATTGGTTGATCGCCATAGGTTGTTACCGCCCACCAGCAACCGCCCGCCAACGCCCACGTCGTCAAAAACCATCGGTGCCCGGAAATTGCTGCGGAACAAACCTTGCCCCGCGCAGGTGCCTTCGAACTCGCCTGTTCCGAGCTTTAACTGATGACAGATACGGTAGTCGCCTCCCGCGTACGAGGTGCCGCTAAACCGGGCAACCTCCATCCACTGATACAGATAAAAATTGAAACTGGTGGACGGATCCGTTGCGACCGCAACCACATCCCCCCCCAAAGCCTGCTGCGTCAAATTAGTCGTAATCCCCGTCGCAGCTACGGCAACGCTTTGATCCTGCGAACCCGATACCACGCGCCCTGCAGTGGCGCTGATGCTGTAGAGCTGGTTGATCGACAGACCTCCATTCAGTGGCTGCCAGCCGTTAGCAAATATCTGCGCAGTCGTTGCAGGCATCGCCACTCGGGCGTCGTTGATACGATAAATACCACCGTCGGTTCCGACAAAGAGGTGCCTGGAAGTGGCGGAATAGCCTATGTCCGAGATCACAATATGCTGGTCGTAATGCAGCCGGGCGCCGAACCCGGCAGATGACGTCGCCTCGCTTGAGCTGTTGTACTGCACCCACGTCAAGCCGCCATCGAATGATCGCCTCAACTCCGTACCACCAACAATCACATGGTCGCCATCGAGCGGATCAACCCACACCAAGTTCTTGTAGGGATCAACCACGTCTGCGGCGGGCTCTGTACGCTCAGTCCAAGTGAGCCCTCCATCGGCCGACACGAAAAAACGCCCGCGCTGACTGACACCACCTTGTGTCGAAGCATAGACGCGACCCGGTACGCTTTTCGCATAGGCAACCTCAACCCGCAAATAACCACCTGACCACGGCACGAGCTGAACGTCAGACCAAACACCACCACCATCCGGCGACAGCGAAATGCGCCCGCGTAGGCTACCGGCTATTAATTTGGAAGAATTGTTGGGGTCAATTTCTATGTCGGCGTAACCCTGACCGATCCAGTCGCCGTTTACGGCAGCGGTCGGCCAGACTCTCGTGTAGCTGGACCACCCGTCTGTTGTGCTGTAGACGCCCCCTGCCGCAGCTAGCCACATGCGGCCGCTTTGATTGGGATGGACGGCGAGGCGTCCCATCCAACGGAATCCGCTATGACTCGACGGCAGCGTCGCAGTCATCGAAGTCCAACTCGTGCCCGCATCATCAGAACGATATATGCCCGCGCCGCGAGCGCCGTAGACCACCTCGCCTGTAGCAACGTAGATTCGATTTGGCAAGGCCGGATCAAGTCTGATGTCTGCGATCTCGGGCGAACCCAGAGTTTCAGAAACGGGGACCCAAGTGCTGCCCCAGTTTACCGTCTTCCAGACGCCACCCGAGGCAGCCCCCAGCCACAGCGTATTGGCATCATTTGGGTGCTGTGCAATCGTCCGGACGCGCGCACCAATATTCTTGGGCCCGACAGATTGCCAACGATTCGCAGCGATCCCGGCGCGCTTGCGCACCGCGCCCTCATCACCCGGATTGATGTCCCGATTCAGTCGGCGTCGTTGCTCCAATGCCTCGTTGCGACCGTAGGTGCCGACGTAACCTTCGAGGCGCCGTAAGCCTTCGTCTGCAGGGCCGTAGAGCCAGCGCTGCTGCAATTGCGCACGGCCCTGCAATTTGAGTTGCTTTTGGGCCGCCCGATCAAGTGAAACCTCTTGATCAAAACCGCCCAACTGCGGTTCGTTTTTGGTTTCAAGCAACGGTGCGCTCAGCACCTGCCCGACCATACACATTGAAGCAATGAAAATTGAGATTTTTAAGTAGGGCATCGCCATTCTCTCTTCAGCATTTTCATGGAACAAATTGGGTGGTCCGACAAACAACAGTCGCGGGCAGCACCCGCACAGAACGCTAGTTCCCCCACAAGCAGCGGGCGAAACTCACTTCCTGCGTTCCGCAAGCCTCGCCATCCGCTGCTCAAGGTAGTGAATCGAGAACCCACCCTTGATGAACTGGGCGTCGTCCATGAGCTCACGGTGCAGCGGAATGTTCGTCTTGATGCCCTCGACGATCATCTCGGAGAGCGCGATGCGCATACGGGCGATCGCTTGTTCACGGGTTGCGCCGTAGGCGAGCAATTTGCCGACCATCGAGTCGTAATTCGGAGGAACGAAATAACCGTTGTAGGCATGTGAATCAACACGAATTCCGGGGCCGCCGGGCGCATGCCAACTGGTGATGCGACCAGGCGACGGCACGAACGAATTCGGGTCTTCGGCGTTGATACGGCATTCGATCGCGTGGCCGCGCCTGATGACGTCTTTTTGCCGGAACATCATCCTTTGATTGGCCGCGATCTTGATCTGTTCCTGCACGATATCGATGCCAGTGATGAGTTCTGTCACCGGATGTTCGACCTGCACGCGAGTGTTCATTTCGATGAAAAAGAATTCGCCGCTTTCGTACAAAAACTCAAACGTACCAGCACCACGATAGTTGATCCGCTTGCAGGCTTCTACACAGCGTTCTCCTATTTTTGCAATCAGCTTTTCTGGAATACCCGGCGCTGGGCCTTCTTCGATGATTTTTTGGTGGCGACGCTGCATGGAGCAGTCACGCTCGAAGAGGTACACAGCGTTTTTGTGCTGATCAGCGAGGATCTGAAT
>JBBRVM010000042.1:0-13038 GCA_038246865.1 Burkholderiales bacterium | reverse complement strand
GTGTATCTCGCTATCCAGCAAGGCGCAGTCGCAGGCCAGGAAAATCCGGTCGATACGATTTATTCCAACAAGTTCTACGAAGTTGCCCCGAATGTGACCTTGACCAATCACACGTACAGCCCGATCCCGCTCGCCATCAGCGAAAAGACGTGGCAGAAGCTCGCGCCGGCTGACCAAAAAGCGATCACCCAGGCCGCCAAAATTGCCGGAAAACTGAGTCGCGAAACAATTCGCGACAACGACGACAGGCAGCTCAAAGAAATGGCCACGAAGGGCGCAAAAATCAACGCGACACCGAACATCGCCGCGTTCCGCAAATCGGTCGAACCAGTCTACGCAAAGGCCAAGGAAAAGTACGGCGCGGATCTCGATACGATCGTGGCAGAGGCCGCACAAATCCGTAGCAGCACGAAGTAAGCAGACGGAACCATCGCGTGAACACGCCATCCCGATTCAACTTACCGCCGGCCTGTCCTGCCCCTGCTGCGCTTCGATGGCTGGGCGCGCTAGTTGACTGGACGGTGATCGCCATCGGCGCAACGATCGCGATTCTGGTGACGTTCAACGTGTGCCTGCATCTATTCGGAAAGGATCTTGCGTGGGTCACAGAACTCGGTGAATTGTTGATGGTCTGGGTCACCTTTCTGGGTGGTGCAGCGGCAGCGCGACGCGGTAATCAAATGTCGATCACCGAGTTCATCGACAAGTTCTCTCCCGCTCATCGCCGCTGGGCGGACGTGGCGGTGGTTGGCGTCTGTGTTGCAATGCTGGTGATTCTGGTCTGGTATGGCTGGCGGCTGGTGATGGTCAATTGGCAAAACGAGCTCACCGTGCTCGGCTGGCCGATGGCGATTCAATACATGGGCATGGCCGTCGGCGTGAGTTGCATGCTGATCTTTGTCGGCTTTGATTGGCTGCAGGCGCTGCGCGGCGTGCCACGCGACGAGCGCTACCCCTCTACCCACTAAACGGGAATCGACTCATGCTTGCACTGACGCTGTTCGGCGTTTTCTTTTTGATCGCGCTTGCCGGTGTGCCGCTGGTGATCGCCTTGCTTGCGACCACGGTAGGCGTGATCTGGGTGGGCGCTCTGGGACATCCGATTGAGACGATATTCCTGAGTTTCATTGGCGGCGTGGAGCCATTCATTCTGCTCGCCGTGCCGCTCTTCATTTTCGCGGGGGAACTGCTCAGTCAGGGTGGCGTTGGCAAGCGCATCGTGGCCTTTGCGCGCGTCCTGTTCGGCTGGTTGCCGGGCGGGCTCGGTGTGGTGACCGTCGTGAGCTGCATGCTCTTCGGCGGCGTGTCGGGCTCCGCTATTGCGGACACGGCAGCGATTGGCTCTCTGGTGATTCCGGCAATGATCAAGCGCGGCTATTCCCGCGCATTTGCCGCAGCCCTGCTGGCAGTGGCTGGAACGCTTGCACTGTTAATGCCGCTATCGATCCCGTTTCTGGTGTATGCGTTTGTGTCGGGTGTGTCGATGCGAGCGCTGTCGATGGCGGGTCTCGTGCCAGCGATTCTCTCGGCGATTGCGCTGATCGTGGTTTGTATCTGGCACGGTAAACGTACTGGCTGTGACAACGGAGACGAACGCTCGACTCCCGCCGAAATTTGGGCAGCGGCAAAGGATGCTGGGCCAGCGCTGCTGATGCCGGTCATCATCATTGGCGGCATCTGGACAGGGCTCTTCACGCCTAGCGAATCAGCCGCAGTCGCAGTGATGTACGGACTGGGTATTTCGCTGCTCCTGTACAAAGATTTGAACTGGAAGCAAGTGCCCGCGCTGTGTTTGAACGCGTTCATGATGAGCGCAACGGTCATGCTGGTGATCGGCGCGACCGGAGCGCTGGCGTGGCTGATCACCGTGGAGCAGGTCGCAACGCAACTCGCGGGTTGGGTGCAGGCGGTCGCGCATCAACAGTGGGTCTTTTTGTTGCTCCTCAACGTTTCCCTGTTGTTGATTGGCGTGTTCATTGAACCGCTCCCTGCCCTGCTGCTAACGGCGCCGCTGTTTCTGCCGCTGGCCAAAGCCTTCAATATGGATATGGTGCACGTTGGCGTGATAATGACGGCAAATCTCGCGATCGCCCTGTACACGCCTCCCGTGGGCGGTACATTATTTGTTGCGGCAAAACTCGCGGGGGCGGGCATCGGCGAAATTAGCAAGGCGCTGGTTCCCTTGATGGGGGCGACGGTGGTGGTCGTGTTGTTGGTGACCTATATCCCGAGCTTGTCGACCTGGCTACCTGCGCTGTTGCGTTAACTACTGATTAGCGCGGAGAAATTGTGTGAAAGCATTGGTTGTTGAGTTCGTGATTCACTCGGAGCACGAAGCTGCTTTCCGCGAGGCGATTGTTGAAAACGCACGCGCATCAGTTGCAAATGAATCGGGTTGTCATCATTTCGACGTGTGTACCGATCCCGATCGCAGCAGCGTATTTTTCCTCTACGAACTGTATGAGGATGACGCAGCGATCGCCGCGCATCAGAGCTCTGACCACTATCAGCGAATGAATGCGTTGACTGCGGATTGGGTCGAGAAAAAGACGGTGTGGCGCTATGACCGTATTGCGTCGTGAAGTCATAACTAGCGTCAATTCAGGCTGCGAGTACGATATGACGCGGAGGTTTGCACTCGGGCGATGTGCGCGAAGCTGACAGCGTTGAGAACTTACAAAAAATCGGGTTGAACCCAAGTGCAATGACGGTTTCGGCGAAAAACTGTATTGACGGTGGTGGCGAAATTCACTGTTGGATTCACGGTCGAAGTTCCATCACCACTGCCCGAATGCCCGCGAGTCGGTCGTGGAGGTTGCGCAGAACGCCACGCCTTCATCCATCCAGCCACGCGCTTTCATCTCGTTGATGCGCGCCTGCGACACGACGTAGCGATGGTTACTGTTATTGCTTGCTGACAGATTGTTGAACATTCGATAGACCAGCGATTGCGCATTGGATGGACACGTGCCACTTTGCGTTGGCGGCGCGGCAGGCAAAGGCACCGCGAAGTCGTAGCCCTCGTTGTTCAAACCGTTCAGCGTGTTCAAAAACTGACAGTCGCCCTGACGACCATAAAAATGGGTGCTGCTGCCGCCGCGTTCGGTCGCCGCGAAAAGGCGGCAAATAGGGGATGGCGAAAGCAAGCCCTGCGGTGTGGGTGCTAGCCGCCCATCGATTGCCGCAAACCGCATGCCGGTTCGCGTAAATGCGTTCGGCAGTGCATCGAGCTGGGCCTGTTCAGGTGGGCGCGCAGTCATAAAAAAGTGACCGTTCGCGCGGGCAAAATATTCCACCACTTCGCGCGGCTCGTTGCCGCCGCTCGCGGTGTCAATCGCATAGGGGCGTGTGCCGTAAACGTTGAATTGCGAATAGCCAACGGCGAGCCATTTGGATGATGTGCTGATCGGTACAAAGCTTTGTACCGACGGTTGTGCCAGCGCCCACGAAGCGTCAAGCGCCCCGGTGAACTTGTTGACGCGCCGAGTGCCACTCGTAGTGTCAGTCACGTAAACGAAGTCAGCGTCGAAGCCGCTCACGCGCGCGTAACCAGAAAACACCAGCGATGGCCACGATGGATCAACAGCCAGCGTCTGCGGAAACCTGCGCGTCAAGCGAACGCGCGCCTCTGCCGGCGTTGGCAATGGCATCGCAGGATCACCCGTCAATTCCATCACGAATAACCGCCCGGTCGCGCCGTCGCGTTCTGCAAGTCGCCCGCAGCAAAAGAGCGGCGGAAGTGGGTAACTCAGTTCTGTCGCCGAGCCTGTGCGATCAAGGCGAGCTGTACCCGATGAGCTGTTCTCGAAATTCGACAATTGCCAACCGATCAGCACGCCGCTGTCGACGGTATTAACGATGTCGTAGATGCCGAGCAAGCCACCAACCCAGGGCAACGATGCAGCCCAGGTCGGGTCGAGTATGTCACCCTGGTCATAGCGCGCCAGCGCGCGTCGTTGCACGCCGCTGATTTCTGAGAAATTACCGGCCACAAACAACAGGCCATCGGCCGCCGCGACGAGCCGGCTGACGCTACCGTTCGGATTGGGCGACCATGACTCGTCCAGATCGCCATTCGCAGCAAATCTCACGAGATTGCGCTTCGTGCCCAACGTGAACTCGCCGCCGACCAGCAGCAGCCCACGACTATTGGTTGCCAGCGCAGTGATTGGGGTGCCGCCCCTGCGAAACGCTGCCACTCAATGGTCGCCGACCCGGATCTGGCTTTAGTGAGGCGTCAAGACGCATCAGGTTGTCGTAACGAACCCCGTCATACCAATAGCGAAAATTGCCGGCTACGACATAACCGTCTCGCCAGCGCGCAATTTGGCTAACTCGTGCGGCACCCCCAAGGTCTGACGCTAGGACGCTAGACCGGTAGGTTGTTCCCGGTGCCGGAGCAAATTTGTGCAACGAAATCGCCCGCCCTGTAGTGACCACGGAGCCATCCGCCCCGACATTCATTTGCTCCAGAGAAACGTTATCAGGAAGACGATCCCGAGCAATGATTGATCCGTCCGAGGCAGAAAGCGATACGATTTCAGGGATTGACTCGCTCGCCTGTTGCCGCCATCCAAACACCAGCAGACGGCCATCGATCACACCGGGCGCGATGAGGCTGGTGTTGCGCAAGTTGGGTGATGCGGTCCATTGAGTGTCGATTTCGCCCGTGAGGCGCACGCGGAGTACATCGACTGAACGCCCCTCGATCACCATTCCAGTGCCTGCAACGTAGCTTTGACCGAGTTCGTCGACGCTAATCGTTCTTGGTTCGCCACTCACCGCTTGTCGCCAGAAGAGACCGCCGCTCGACGAGCGCTTTACGATGTTGTAAGTGAGCGGCGAAGCGCGCTTCGACGTAGGTGATACTGCCATCGCCCGAAACGGCGATCTAGACAGCGCGCAGGGGAAATTGATCGAGACGCATGTTCCAACTGGTGTCGTATTCGCCCGATGGCAACAAACGCCTCACCCAGTTGTCGTTGCCAGATCCTCTAAAGATGCGTCTGCGGCGAACACCGTGCCTGATGCACATGATCCATCAATCCGACTCAACTGGCAAAGATTCTCGCCACACTGGAAGAGATTCGGAACGCCTTCAACGCATCGCAAACAGGCGGCAAAAAGTCTCGCTCGCTGACGTGATTGTTCCTGGCGGTTGCGCGGTAGTCGAAGAGGGTGCGAAAAGAGCGGGTCACAAAGTCACCGTTCCGTTCACGCCGGGACGCACCGACGCGTCAGAGGCGCAGACCGACGTGCATTCGGTTTCAGCGCTTGAGCCGAAGGCGGATGGCTTCCGGAACTACGTGAAAAGCAATGCGGGCGCACCGGTTGCCGAACGGCTGCTGGATCGGGCGCAATTGCTCACGCTATCTGCGCCTGAAATGACCGTGTTGATCGGTGGCCTGCGCGTACTAAACGCCAACGTTGGGCAAGCCGCACACGGCGTGTTCACGAAGCAGCCCGGCACGTTAAGCAACGACTTCTTCGTCAATCTACTCGACATGGACACGACGTGGCGCGCGTCGGCGGCCGAGGGCGTGTACGAAGGGCTCGATAGCCGGACGAATACGCCGAAGTGGAGCGCCACCGGTGTTGATCTGATCTTCCGTGCGAATTCCCAGCTGCGGGCACTCGCAGAGGTTTATGCGCGTGACGATACCAAAGTGACGTTCGCGGACGACTTCGTGGCGACACGGACGAAGGTGATGAACCTGGATCGCTACGACCTCGTCTGAGCGTCGCCTATGAGTTACCGCGAAAAGTTGCGGCGGCAACGAGCGTAAGCCTCCGCGGATCGCGCCAGCGTCATCGCAAAGTGGAGCTGGCGCGTTGCTTGCGACGGGGCTTTCGGCAAGCGGTGGCGCTCGCCCGTGCTGGCGCGAAAGGCTTCCGCTAAACTGCATCAAAATTTTCTAGTAGGGTTTTTAATGAACAAATTTGCATTGCTCGCAGCCACTGCGTTCGTGCCGCTTATGATCGTCGGTCCGGCTCATGCGGATCTGGCGCTTGCCACGTCCAAAGGCTGTACAGCTTGTCACCAGGCCGACAAAAAAGTCGTTGGCCCGGCGTATGGTCAAGTGGCTGCCTGCTACGCCAGCACGGATGCCAAAAAGCGGGCCGCGTCGAAAACGCTGCTGGTCAAGCACGTCAAAGAAGGCGGCGCGGGCACTTGGGGTCCGATCCCGATGCCAGCGCATCCTGCCGTTTCCAATGAGGACATCAGCAAAATCGTCGACTGGGTGCTGACCCAAAAGCCGATGGAATGCCCGAAAGAGTTCAAGGCGAAATCCTAAACACGGGTTAGACCTGCTTTGGCCGCCAAGCCCGCTGATCGGAAACGACGGCGGGCTTTGTTTTGCCTGAGCTTCAGGAAACTACAGAAAACTACGGGAACGCATTTGGCGTGTAGTGCGACAACAATGTTTACATCCAACTTATAGCGGAAAGCGCCTCCACACCGGGGATAAGCACCCATTGGTTACGTTGTCGACTTGCTGGGAAATGAGCATTAAGCCCCTATGCAATGGTACTTTGAGTAAAAAGCTGTTCGTGGCTCGTCCCTGCTTGCCAGCCACTATTAACGAAACGCATCTCCCCATGCCCAAAGTGCATGACACGCCGATGTAGTCGTTCGTAGCCTGAGCCTAAAATAGCTTCTCGACGGAGCGAACCCAATCGGTGCGTCCCGCGAAGCACCGCACACGGTCTAACCGATCAGTTGTCTGCGGCGACATTCTTTACTCGTCGCAACCTTTTTTCGCTTTCTCCATGAACCAACCCGAAACGCTCGCTACTTTGCAGGCTTCTGTCCTCGCCCCCGCTTACGTCACAAACATTCGCCTGCTGGCGTGGGTTCGCGAAATGGCCGCACTTATGCTGCCCAACGCGATCCACTGGTGTGACGGCTCGGAAGCCGAATACAACCAGCTCTGCGAAGCGCTCGTCAAAGCCGGGACGTTCAAGAAATTAAACGAGGCCAAGCGCCCGAATTCCTACCTCGCGCTTTCCGACCCATCGGACGTCGCGCGCGTGGAAGACCGCACCTTCATCTGCTGCGATAGAGAAGAAGACGCTGGCCCGACCAATAATTGGGTCGCCCCAGCGGAAATGCGTGCCACGTTGAATCCGTTATTTACCGGTTGCATGAAGGGCCGCACCATGTACGTGGTGCCGTTCTCGATGGGCCCGCTCGGCTCGCCGATTGCGCATATCGGCGTTGAATTGAGCGACTCCGCCTACGTCGCGGTGAACATGAAGATCATGACGCGCATGGGCAAAGGCGCAATTGTTGTGCTCGGAGAGTCCGGTGAGTTTGTCCCTTGCGTACACACGGTGGGTGCACCGCTCGCAGATCACGCAAAAGCGGGTCAAGCCGACGTGGCGTGGCCGAGCAACAAGACGAAATACATCGTTCATTACCCCGAAACGCGCGAAATCTGGAGCTACGGTTCCGGCTACGGTGGCAACGCATTGCTCGGCAAAAAATGCTTCGCACTGCGTATCGCATCGAACATGGGCCGCAGCGCAGCTGCCGCAGACGGCGGCGGTTGGCTCGCCGAACACATGCTGATCCTTGGTGTGACAAATCCAGCAGGCAAAAAATACCACGTCGCAGCGGCGTTTCCTTCTGCTTGCGGCAAGACCAATTTCGCGATGCTCATTCCGCCGAAAGGCTTCGAGGGCTGGAAAGTCACCACTATCGGCGACGACATCGCATGGATCAAACCGGGCAAAGACGGTCGCCTGTACGCCATCAATCCCGAGGCGGGCTATTTCGGCGTCGCACCGGGCACCAACACCAAGTCCAATTTCAACTGCATGGCGTCCATCGAGCGCGACACCCTCTTCACCAACGTCGCGCTGACCGACGACGGCGATGTCTGGTGGGAAGGCATGACCAAAGAAGCGCCCGCACATTTAATCGACTGGCAGGGCAAGGACTGGACACCTGCAATCGCCAAAGATACCGGAGCTAAAGCCGCGCATCCGAACTCACGCTTTACCGTCGCCGCCGAGAACAATCCCGCGCTCGACAGCGAATGGGACAACCCGGCGGGCGTCGCAATCGACGCCTTCATCTTCGGCGGTCGCCGCAGCACCACTGTGCCGCTCGTCACCGAAGCGCCCGACTGGACTGAGGGCGTCTACATGGCCGCCACGATGGGCTCGGAAACTACCGCTGCCATTGTCGGCGAGGTCGGCGTCGTGCGTCGTGACCCCTTCGCGATGATCGCGTTTTGCGGTTACAACATGAGCGACTACTTCGCGCATTGGCTCGCAATGGGCCAGCGTATCGAAGCGGCTGGCGGTACAGCGCCAAAAATCTTCACGGTTAACTGGTTTCGCAAAGACGCGGACGGCAACTTCGTCTGGCCGGGCTTTGGCGACAATATGCGTGTGTTGGCCTGGATGCTCGGGCGCGTTGACGGCACGGCCAAAGGGAACGTTCACGCGTTCGGCACCACACCGGGCTACGGCGACGTGAACTGGAACGGCAGCGATTTCAGCGAAGCCGATTACGCCAGCATCACCGCGCTTGATCGTTATGCGGGCGAGGCGGAAGTGAAGTTGCACGCTGAGCTATTTGATCTGCTGAAGCACAATTTGCCGGCTGAATTGACGGCGACCAAAGCGAAGATCGAAGCGCGTCTCGCGGCTTAGTTTGTTCGTACGGGTGCCGACGCATTAGTCGGACACCCGGTTGCGCATCCGTTCAACACCTGTATTTTTTACGTTCGCTTACACCTCAGTAGCGGAACCGTCGCCGGATTCCCTTACTCTCTCGCTAGCGCTCTACCCGATGTCAAGGTCGTACGAGCAAATTGAGGAATGCGAGCGTGAGTTTCAGCAAATCAGGATCATTGGTCTTACGTATACAAAGCGTAATGGCCGTAGCGTTGGCATTGTTGCTGGCGACCCAGGCCCACGCGCAAAGCACGGCTAACGGCAAATCACTCTACAACGCTATTCTGGTGGGCGGAGAAAAGAGCTGCGGCAATGGCGCGTGCCACGGCCCGGATCCGACCGTCAACCAGAACAAGATAAAAAACGGCACCAATCCATCGACCATCGCGTCGACGGTAAACACTAATCTCGACATGCTGTTTCTGAGAGGCGTGCTGTCGAACTCACAACTCAATGATCTCGCGGCTTACATCGCCAACCCGAGCGCAACCAATACCGCGCCGATAGCCACCCTGTCCTCAACGATCATGGGCTTCGGTCAAGTCAGCGTGGGCACGACGAGCGCCGTGCAAACCGTGACGCTCAGGAACACGGGAGCGTCAACCTTACAGGTGACTGCGTTGACCATCAACGGCAGTGAGTTTGCGCTGGCCGCGTCTGGCGGAACGTGCACAACGACGTCCGCGCTGGCTGTATCGGCAAGCTGCACGATTGCCATCACGTTCACGCCCGTTGCCGCCAGCGTTCGCTCCGGCACGTTCAGCATCGCGCACAACGCGGTGGGCAGCCCGAGCACGGTGTCACTTGCCGGCACCGGGGTCGCCAGCACGGGTGGCGTGACCACGACGATGGTCGAGTATTACTTCGCCGCGCTCGACTACTACTTCATTACTTCACGAACCGGAGACATCGCATTGCTGGACACCGCCGCTGGCTGGGCTCGTATCGGCAAATCATTCAAGGTGTACACCGCGCAGCAAAGCGGCACAGTGTCGGTCAATCGCTACTACTTCGACCAGATTGCCGTGGCCAGCTCACGTGGATCGCATTTCTACACTGTCGTTCAAGCGGAAAAAGATGCGCTGGCGAACTTGAATCCAGCAAATTCACCGACGCCAAGATTGCCTTACAACGAAGGTCCGGATTCATATGCGTTTACCGCAGCAGTGGAGGGTGTTGGTGGCTCGTGCGCGGCGGGGCAAGTGCCCGTGTATCGAATATTCCGCGGGCAGGCTCGCTTCCCGGACAACCCCAATCACCGCTTCACGACCGATACCGCCGTCTACAACAGCTTTGTCGCATTGGGCTGGGACGGAGAAGGCGTGAAGTTCTGCGCGCCCGCGTGACTAGCGCGTTACGTTGCAACTTTATGCGACGTGTTGGTACCGCGCGACAGCACCTCGGGTTCGCTAATATTGAGATGTGACCATTGCAGGGCCTTCTCCATCATGCGCGCTCAATTAGGAGTTGAACTACTCCATACGGTGCCATTGGTATGGCGTGTCGTCATCGTTCCCCATGACATTCGACTGGATCGGTTGCACGAGGTCATCCAGTGCCTGTTTGAATGGGACGACGCGCATCTCCATGCGTTTGAAAAAGACAAGGCGATTTACGAGCCGCCGAACCCCGAGGCAGACGATATGTTTGGGGCATTCCAGACGCGTCGGGTTGAAGACGAGCGCAAGTTCAAGCTTGATGCGGTGCTGACTGCGCCCCGGCAAAGCCTTGTCTACACCTACGACTTCGGCGATGACTGGGATCACAAAGTCAAGCTCATCAAGCTGCTGCCGGATGAAGCGCCAAAACCCAAACGCATCGCGGTTTGCAGTGAGGGCGCGAACGCCGCGCCGCCCGAAGATTGCGGTGGGGTGGGAGGATTCGAGCGACTCAAGGAAATACTCGATGATACGAAGCATCCTGAGCACGAGGAAATGAAGGAGTGGTACGGTTTAGAAGACTTCGATGCAACCGAGTGCGACATTGAGGGGATCAACGCCGATCTCAAGCGGATCAAGGTGTAAGTCGACACATCCTCAGCATCAGTAATTCCTGTGTAGTCGGTTGATCCACGCGTCGCCTCATTCAGTCAAGATAAGCGACGCAGTCACTGCGGCCTCGTCACTAGCTCGCAGTTAGAAGCGCCAACGCAGCCACATCAACGCCGATCACGAGCGCATCACCACGCGTGATGACGGGCCGCTTGATCGTACTGACATGCTTGAGCATGACAGCAATCGCGGTCTCGCCGTTGAACACGCCCGCTTTGGTCGCAGAATCAAGCTCGCGCCAGGTCGTGCCTTTGCGATTGAGCAAGACTTCCCAGCCTCGCGTCTTCACCCATTGTCGTAGCAGCGCTTCGGGAACGCCCAGCTTTTTGTAGTCGTGAAAGGTGTAGTTGATGCCATGCACATCAAACCAGCCGCGCGCCTTTTTTACGCTGTCGCAATTGGGAATGCCGTAAATCTGAATCATCATTCTCTAATTTTTGAATGTTGCTGTTCGCAACCACGCCATGAAATCGCTCGCAGACATTGGATGCGCAATCAGAAATCCCTGCGTGGCGTGCACACGCATTCGTCGCAGAATCGTGCGTTGCGCTTCCGTTTCAACGCCTTCAGCAATCGTGAGCATACCGAGGCTTGAGGCCAGACGAATAGTCGCTTCGGTGATGGCAAAGCAGTCGCGGGAATCGGTTAGTTCGCGCACGAAAGACTGATCAATTTTTAGCCGGTCAATTGGCAGCGTGCGCAGGTGTGACAACGAGGAATAGCCGGTACCGAAATCGTCAATTGCGAGCCCGATGCCCGCCGCAGTCAACGCGGCTAATGTTTTTGCCGTATCGTCACCTTCATGCATCAGCATGCGTTCGGTGAGTTCGAGCTCGAGGTTTTTGCCGACCAGGTGGTGCCGCCGTAGCGCATCGAGCACTGATTCAACGAAGTTGGCTGCCCGGAACTGAACGCTCGACAGATTCACCGCCACGCGCGGCTCATTCCAGCCCGCTGCCTTCCATGCTTTGATCTGGCCCAGCGCTTCATCCAGTACCCATTGCCCAATTGGCGCCATGAGCTGCAGACCCTCGGCAACATGAATGAATTGGGCCGGCCCAACTAAGCCGAGTTCGGGGTGCCGCCAGCGAATCAGCGCCTCAACACCGATTAGCACACCATCTGGCTCGCTGACCTGCGGCTGATAGAAAAGCTCGAACTCAACGTTGTGAATCGCGTCACCCAGTTGCGACTCGATGGTCAGCGCCTGATCGGCCGCGCGTGCCAGCGACGGGTCAAAAAAGCGCAACGTGGCCCGACCCTGCGACTTCGCCAGATACATCGCCGCATCGGCATTTTTCAGGAGCGCCATCACGCTTTGACCGTCGTCAGGGAACCGCGCCACACCAATGGAAGCGGTTACATTCATGCGACGCCCTTCGACAACCAGAGACCGCGCCAGCGCATTAAGCAGACGCTCTCCGAACGCGGCGAGAACCTCGCGATTGTTGCCCTGTTTATATACAACAACAAACTCATCGCCGCCGAGACGTGACAGCAGCGCCTCATCCCCGCACTCAGTTTTCAAGCGCTCAGCAAAGATCACCAGCAACTCGTCTCCGGCAGCATGCCCGAGCGAATCGTTGATGCGCTTGAAATTATCAATGTCTATGAACAGCACCGCAAGCGCGGTCTGCGTTTTGCCCGCACCACCGATTAACAACCCAAGCCGTTCGTTGAGTTGCACGCGATTGGCCAGCCCGGTTAACGAGTCGTGCATCGCGAGAAAGTGAATGCGGGCTGCGTCGGCCATCCGCTCGGTCATGTCGCGCACTACGCTCATGCGAATGGTCTTGCCGTCCCATTGCAAATTACGCGGTGTGAACTGAACGGGAATATGCGACCCGTCCTTGTGAACGAGCACGCTGTCGTAGGCGGTTTCCCGAGATACCGCCATTGCGGCGAGCGCTTCCGCCTGCGCATCAGCCGCCATGAATTTCAGTGGGCCCTGACCGACCACCTCGTCGTAGGCGTAACCAATCATACGCAGTAACGGCGGGTTGACATCAACGATTTTGCCGCCCTCGTGGAACACAATTCCCTCGGTGCTCGCCGCCATGAATTTTCGCAGGCGCTCGACCGCTTCGCGCGCCTCCCTGATCGCCTCGCGGTGCGAGGTGACGTTCGACATCAGCACATAGCAGAGCGAGAACTTGCCGTCAGCGCCCACGTCTGGCACTAGATGAACGTCGAACCAGAAGCCGCTGTGATTCTCTTGCGGCAGGTGATACTCGAACTTGATTGATCGTCGTTGTTCGATCATCGAACTGACAAACGGCCGCGCAGTAGCGGCGATATC
>JBBRVM010000041.1:0-13077 GCA_038246865.1 Burkholderiales bacterium | reverse complement strand
GTCATGCGCGGTCGAATGGTGGCCCTGTTGCGTGAGGCCGGTCGGATTCAAAAACTCGGTGTCATCCATGCCGAGCTTCTTGGCCTGACGATTCATTTTAGTGACGAATTCGCCCTCGTTTCCGGCAACTGCAATCGCAAGTGCAATCGCGGCGTCGTTGCCTGATTGAATAATCAAGCCACGTATCATGTCCTCGGCGGTCACTGGCGCACCGGGGGCGATGAACATACGCGAACCTTCGGCTTTCCATGCGCGCTCGGGCACACGCAGGCGCTGGCCGAGACTGATCTGCTTTTGATGCAACGCGTCGAACACGAGATACGCCGTCATCAATTTGGTGAGCGAGGCCGGATCACGCTTTTGTCGCGTGTTTTTTTCGGCGAGCACCTGGCCGCTGGTCGCTTCGACCACGAGATACGCCGCCGCGTTGACGGAGGGAACAGGGATCTCCACGATGGCGGGCGCGGAAGACGCGGATGCCGCAGCAGGCGCAGGTGCCTGCGCCAGCGCGAACAGCGACGATGCAGCGAAAGCGACGGTTGCGGCAGCAGTCGCCGAGAAATGGAGGGGGCGTAAATTCACTTGGGCGCGATCAGTGGCGAGGGAGCGTCGATTTTACGAGTTGGCTAGGCACGGGGCTGGCCAAGAAATTCGTAGTCCACCTCGGGTTTGCTGCCCGCGATGATGTCGACCAGTGCTTTGGCGGAGCCCGGCCCTTCGGTCCAGCCCAGGGTTCCGTGCCCCGTGTTGAGGTACAAATTCTTCAGTTTCGATTGCCCGATGATCGGCAGATTGGACGGTGTTGCCGGACGCAAACCCGTCCAGTATGAGACCGATTCCCAATCGCAAAGATCGGGGAAGTGATGCTTCGCGCGTCGCGTCAATGCTTCGCAGCGCACCGGATTTAGCGTTGTATCGAAGCCATTTAACTCGGCTGTTCCGGCGATACGCAGGCGGTCTCCGATCGTGGTGAACACGATTTTCATTTCATCGTCAGTGATGCTGCCAAGTGGCGCGCCGGGCTGGTTCACGATGGGCAGCGTGGCGCTGTAGCCCTTTGCCGGATAGATCAACGCGTCGACACCCGCGCCTGCGAGGATCGCGGTGGAATATGAACCCAACGCGACGACGTAGTCATCTGCCTTCAGAGTTTCACTCTTGCCGTCGCTTGAAGTGACGACGACCCCCGACACCGCGTCGCCTGCACGCTCAATTCGCTTGATTGTCGTGTCGTAACGAAATTCGACCCCCATCTTCGCTGCGCGTTCGGCGAGCGCAATCGTAAATTTGTACGCATCGCCCGATTCATCATTCGGCGCATAAATGGCACCGGCCAGCGTCGGTGCTGTATGCGCCAACGCGGGCTCAATCTTCACCGCCTCAGCCACCGTCAGCACGTCGCGCCGCTCACCGTTCCGAATCAGCAATTGCGCCGCTTCTGCCGCATCGTCAAAGCTCTGTCGATTCGAGTGAATCATCATAATGCCCGCTTCGGCGTGGTCGTACTGGATGCCCGTCTCGTGGCGCAGTGCCTGAAGCGTGCGGCGACTGTATTCGGACAGTCGCATCGCCTGCAAGGTGTTGTGCTCGGCGCGGCTGGGCAGACATTCGTAGAGAAAACGCAGACCCCAGCGCCACTGATTCACATCCATGCGCAGCCGGAACAGCAGCGGCGCGTCTTCCTTGCCGAGCCATTTCAGAATTTTGAACGGCGCATGCGGGCTCGCCCACGGGTCGGACTGGCTCACCGAAATCTGGCTGCCGTTGGCGAAGCTCGTTTCCAGCGCCGGTCCGGGCTGACGATCCACAACTGTGACCTCGTAGCCGCGCTGCCGCAAAAAATACGCCGTGTGAACGCCGAGAATGCCGGCACCGAGAACGAGAACGCGCTTCATGAGCATTTGACCGCAAGTTGTGTCGCTTATGGCGACTGATACGGTGGATGCTAGAAAGATTCGTGCCGGAAAGCTAGGGTCGATGCTGAAGGCGCATCAAGCACGGCCTATTTACTGGACTTGAGCTTCCACATAATGCGCAGCGCGAATAGCACTGCAAACACGCACGCATAAATAATCGGCTGCGTCAGATCCTTTTTCACCAGCCACCAGTAGTGAACGACGCCGAGAATGGCGATGACGTACACGAGGTAATGAATGCGCTGCCAGAGCTTCGCACCGAGCTTTTTGATGATCGCGTTGTTCGATGTGACGGCAAGCGGAATGAACAGCAAAAACGCTGCGAAACCTACGGTGATAAACGGTCGCTTGATCACGTCCTTGATGATGTCTTCGACATCAAAGAAGCGGTCAAACCAGATGTAGGTCGTGAAGTGCAGGCAGACGTAGAAAAACGCCAGAAGGCCCGCTGTGCGGCGAAGGCGGACGAGCCATGGCCAGTTCAGAAGCTTGCGTAACGGCGTGATTGATAGCGTCACAGCGAGCCCGACTAAAGTCCACGTTCCCGTCGAGCGCGTGATGAGCTCGATGGGATTGGCGCCGAGTTGATTGGTGAAAAACCCGACGACCAGCCGCATCAGCGGCAGCATGCCGAGGACGATCAATACCCACTTGGCGCGCTGAACGGTGGACGTACTGGGGGCTTTCCACGTGCGCGCGACGAGAACCGGATTTGAGCTTGCGAGATGAAGCGCCATGAATAGAGAGAAGGGTGTCAGCGGCTCGTTGAGAACGCGAGGCCACTACGGGAAATCACATTGACGCTAGAAAAACTTCTTCAAATCCATCCCGGCGTACATCGACGCAACCTGATCGCCGTAACCGTTGTACATCAGCGTTTTGCGCTTGCCAAATTCCCCGAGGCGACGCTCGCTGGCCTGACTCCAGCGGGAGTGATCGACGGTGGGATTCACGTTGGAATAAAAGCCGTATTCGCCCGGCCCCGCCTTGACCCAGGCGGTTCGCGGCTCTTTCTCGACGAAGCGGATTTTGACAATCGATTTACCGCCTTTGAAGCCATATTTCCACGGCACGATCATGCGCACGGGCGCGCCGTTCTGGTTCGGCAGCATTTCGCCGAATGCGCCCAGCGTCAAAAGCGTCAGCGGATGCATCGCCTCGTCCATGCGCAGCCCTTCGGTGTACGGCCAGTCGAGAACGCCGGAGCGCAGGCCGGGCATTTGCGCCTTGTCGGCGAGGGTGACGAATTCGACGAACTTGGCGTTGCCTTTCGGCTGCACCTGCTTGATTAGTTCAGAGAGCGGAAAGCCCACCCACGGAATCACCATCGACCACGCCTCGACGCAGCGAAAGCGATAAATTCGCTCTTCCAGCGGCGCGAGCTTGTACAGCGCATCAATGTCAAACACCTGAGGCTTCAGCACTTCGCCTTCAACCGCGACCGTCCACGGACGCGTCTTCAGCGATTTGGCCATGACCGGCGGATCGGTCTTGTCGGTGCCGAATTCGTAGAAATTGCAATAGTTCTTCAGTTCATCAAATTTATTGAGCTTTTCACCCGTCGGCATGGCGTAGGTCGGGTTCGGCTTCACGCCCATGAGCTTCGCGCCCTGCGCCTGCGCGTCATGCGCCGCTAGCGCGGGCAACCCCGCAATCAGCCCGAGACCCGCAGCCTGCTTGAGCCAGTCGCGGCGCGCGTTGAACTCGGTCTCCGAATTGATCTCGGAGGGCAAAATGTCGGAGGGACGGCGAATCAACATAACGAATTCCTGACGGTGTTGCAGATGTGTCGTTCAATCAAGGAGAAACCTTTCATGCGTCGACACTGGTTAAACGTAATAGCGCCCAGTTTAGTTTTTATCGCACTCGCAAACGGCGCTTATGCTCAAAAAGCACCGCCGGAGCTGGCTCAATTTTTCGACTACACCAAGGCCACAACCGTTCCCGCAATCGCCGGTGGCGTGGTACGCAAGACGAAGTGCTGCGACGTGACCGAATGGAAGCTTTCGCGCAACAACGACGCGCTGAGCGACGAGGTCGAACTAACGGTCATCGCGCCACTCAAGAAAGGCACGCACCCGACCGTGCTCTGGCTGCACCGGGAGGGGCAGGAGGTGAAGCGCGCCATGTTTGTGCAGGAGGCGGAAGCGCTGGCCGCCAGCGGCATCGCCTCTATTCTGGTTGAGTTGCCGTTCAAGCAGCCGTACTTCGCGCGCGGCAACAGCACGGCGGGAGACGCCGACAGCATCGTTGCCGCCGTCGTCGATTCGCGCCGCACGCTCGACTGGGCGGCAAGCCGACCGGAATTCAATATTGAAAAAGTGGCCGTGGTCGGTCAGCGCTACGGCGCATGGGCGGGCACGCTGCTCGCGGCAATCGACCCGCGTGTAGATGCTCTGCTGCTCATGAGCCCGCCGGGTAAGCCCAGCGGCTGGCTGCAGGTCACCGATCAACCGAAAGCCAAACGCTTCCGCGACGCCTTCAACAAAACCGAATGGATCACCTATCTCGCGGCCATCGAGCCGCTCGATCCAGAAAAATGGATTCAGTACGCATCGCCCGCCAAGGTGTATTTTCAGTTTGCCAGCGGCGACCAATGGGTGCAAACGCTGGAGCAGGTGGACCTGTATCGCGCCGCGTTGCCGCCAAAAGCGCGGCAAATGTTTGACTCGGATGAGCTTTTGAACGAAGAGGCCCGAAAAGATCGTGCGCTTTGGCTGAAAAAGGTTTTGCTTGGGAAATAGTACCGGCAGCTTTTTCCTGAAACGCCACTTGCATAAGGGCTGATGGAGCAAAAGTGCTATTGTCGAGATATAGTAAATATTGCGCCAAGCCCTAATGCAGTCACGCTTTCATCAATAAGCTGTGTGTAGCCGTTGCGGCAAACTCAACCCAAAAACGACAACATCCGCAGAACCGGGAGTTTCAGCTTGCGTAACCCGTAATGAGCTACGTGTGATCCGATTACTTCTTCCTGAAGTCGTCGTGGCAGGCTTTGCAGGTGCCACCAACGACGCCGAATTGCTTCTTGAAGCCGGCTTCGTCACCGGCGACCGCCAGTTTGGCGAGCGTATCGGTTTCGGTGCTGAGCTTGGCGGCGAGCTCTTTGAACTTGGCGTTGTTGCTCCAGACTGCCGGGAGGGCTTGCGTATTGCCGACGGTCTCGGTGCCGACAGGAAAGCTGTCATACGGCAGCTTGGCCATAGTGGCGACTAGTGCTGTCGCTTTGACCAGCTCGTCTTTGTTGAACGGCTTTTCGCCTTTGGCGACAGCAGCCATGGGGCCGAAGTACCACCCCATCAGCGCGAACGCGGATTGGCGATGTTTGACGTACGCCTCGGGCTTGGGCTGCGCGAAAGCGGACGAAGAGACAGCGATGGCGGCGGTCGCAATAGCGATTCTGGTGAGATTTTTCATATGCACTCCGGGAAAAAAAGACGATGGATAAAACGGGAACAAAACTAACAAGGACGAACTACGGCTTGAATAACGCGGACCAGTTCACTGCGATGACCACCGCTGCGATGGCGACCGACAGAACGAGGAAACCGAGCGGCACTGAGGCTTTGCGGGCGCTCCGTGCTTCGTTCGCGAGATCGGGGGGCAGGTCTTTGCGGCCTGTGAACATGGCGCGCACGATGCCTTCTTTTTTCACGAACACATGGAAGAGAACGGCCGCGATGTGGATCCCGACCAGAATGAGCAGGCCGTCGCCAATCCAGCGGTGACGGCTCATGAACGCGATCGAGGTCGCATCTGACACGTAGCGCGCGAGCGGCCCGGTGGTCGCGATTTCGTCATTGCTGAACAAACCAAGTCCGGCCTGCGTGGCGAGCAATAGAAGCAATACAACGACCATCCAGCCGCCGACCGGGTTATGCCCGATCACATGCTGGGGTGCCTTGCCGAGCAGCCCTTTAGCAAACTTGATTCCGCGCATCGGCCCAGTCAGAAACGATCCATAACGAGCATATTCGCCGCCAACAAAGCCCCAGATCAGGCGAAAAACGACCAGCGTAAGGATGGCGTAGCCGCTTCGCATGTGCCAGACAATCCATTCGCCACCGACCTTGCCGCTGGCGACCGAAATCGCGAACAACGTCACTAGCGACCAGTGAAAACAGCGCACAAAAGCATCCCAGACGGGCGCAGAAATCAGGTCGGTAGCGGGTTTTGTCATGCTTGAGCCTCTTCAAACGCCAAGCGTAAATCACTCAGTTGGTTATGAAGCTTAGCTAGCTCCGCCGCCGGAATGCGATCAAACGCGCGCTGCAAATGCAGCATATGCGCCGGGAACGCGTCGTCGAACAGGGTCGTGCCCTTGCGGGTCAGCGCAATATGGGTGCGTCGCGCGTCAACCGCATCGGCTTTGCGCGAGACAAGCCCGCGCGCCTCCATGCGGTCGAGCACACCGGTCAAGGTGCCCTTGGTGATCAGCGTGCGCTCGCCGAGTTCTTTACAAGTCATTCCGCTGGTGTTACCCAGCGTTGCGATCACATCAAACTGCGATTCCGTTAAGCCCATTTTTTTGACATGCGCCCCCGAAAAGCGCTCAAACGCCTGAGTGCAGCGGATCAGTTGGCGCAGCGTAGGCATGTAGGTCGGGATAGTGAGGCTGGCAGTCATTAGTACGCATTAGAACAATTATTTTGATCCACGGCAAGGCGTGGGGCCGCAGCTTGGGGTAAACGATAATCAGCCATGAACCGATTCATCGTTGTTGCGGCCCGTGTCGCTGTTTTGTTTTGCTCTGCTCAAGTTCACGCGGTGCTTCCCGACGCCATAACCGGGGCGCTGCGGGAGGCGGGCGTCCCGGTCAACGCCACCAGCATCTATGTGCGCGAGGTCGGCGGGGTGGCGCCACTGGTCGCGCATCGCGGCGCGGTGCCGATGAATCCGGCGTCCACTATGAAGGTCGTGACAACGCTTGTCGGTCTGGACGTGCTCACGCCCAATTACACGTGGGTGACGACGTTTTCGACGACCTCGCGCATTGAGGGAGGCGTGCTGCGAGGCCCGCTATATGTGCGTGGCAGCGGGGATCCCAAGTTCGTTGCGGATCATTTGCAGACGGCCATCAGGGCACTGCGGGATCGCGGCATTCGAGAAATCTCGGGAGATATCGTGCTTGACCGCTCTCGCTTTGCCGGCGCTGTGCACGACCCGGCACAGTTTGACGGACAGGCCCTTCGTCCGTACAACGTCGGCCCGGACGCGCTGCTTTTTAACTTCAAATCGGTCGGTTTCAGATTCTCGCCACAATCCGACAATTCGGTCACAGTCACGACCGACGGTCCGACACCTGACGGACTCAGGGTGACCAACCGGTTACGAGTGACCGGCGGCAGTTGCGGCGACTGGCGCAGCCTCGTCACCCCCGTGTTCGCAAGTCTTGGCAACAGCGCCACCGCCAGTTTCACCGGCACCTACCCGCGTGATTGCGCCGACAAAGACTGGCATGTGAGCCTGTTCGACCACAACGGTTTGCTGGCTGGCACTTTCGCGCGCATGTGGCGAGACGCCGGCGGCAGCTGGGCTGGCATCATGAAAGACGGCACCACACCGAAGAACGCGCGCGTGCTCTACACCCACACCTCCGCGCCGCTCGCGTCGATGGTCACTGACATCAACAAATTCAGCAACAACGTGATGGCGCGACAGCTCCTGCTAACCATCGACGCCGAGCTCAGCAGGAAGCCCGCGCAGACCAGGCGCGCGGGCCGCAGCATTCAGGACTGGGCGAAAGCGCGTGGCTTTGAGGTCAATGATCTGGTGGTCGAAAACGGCTCTGGCCTGTCGCGCGTCGAGCGCATTTCGGCGCAGAGCATGGCGAAGCTTCTGGAGTACGGCCTGACCGCACCGTTCGCAAGCGATTTTGTGTCGTCATTACCGCTCGCGGCGATCGACGGCACGTTGGCCAAGCGATTTGTCAATCGTCAGGCGGAAGGCACGGCGTACTTGAAAACAGGCACGTTGACGGGCGTCAAGGCGCTCGCGGGCTACCTGCTGCTGCCGGGAGATCGCAAGATGCTGTTTGTCGGCATGATCAATCACGGCAACGCCGAGGCCGGACAAAAGGCACTCGACGCTGCAGTGGATTGGGTCTATCAGACACAGTCTGGCCTTCCGTCAAAAGCGCCGCAGCACGAAACCTTGAAGTCGAGCCAGGCGTACTGGGAAATCTCACGCCGGAGCAGGTTACGCGATTTCGCGCTTCTCAGTCAAACGCAGCCAGCCCTTGATGATGCGGTAAACCCACCAGATCCAGACCACGGCGAGCACGACAAATCCAATCGCGACGATGGCTAAGATGATGCCGATCGTGGTCCACAGAAGACCCCACCAAAAGGTGCGGATCAGCCAGCTATAGTGCGACGCGAGGTAGGTGCCCGCCGCGTCGTCGCGCTTGATGTAGGCCACGATCAGCCCGGCGATTGCGAAAATGCCGGTCACCATCCCGAGCGCATAAAGCGCATAGGTGATGTGCGTGATCTGGATCGTCCCCTCGTTCGGTTGCCCGTCACTGGGTGGGTTAGGTACGTTCATGACATCAGACATTTTTAATTTCTCCCGGTGGTGTGAAGCGCGACCGCCACTAGGAGGACGGCACTGCATACACGCAATATCGCTATGATAGATCGCAAATGCAAGTGCTGCGAGGGCTCACTTGCATGAATTGGGGGAGCGTTCGACCGGACGCTGCGGGCACAGACGAATCGGAGGTAGACTTTGTCACAAACGCCAGATCAGCACCGTCAGCAACATGAGGATGAGAGCGATGCCAATCGACTAGTCATCATCGAGGGCTCGCCGCTCGGCTTGCCCGCTGCAAAGTCGTTCGCCAGCATTGATGACGCCGAATCCTTCGCCATGGAGCGCATTCGAGCCAACGTAGCGCCCGCAATGCGGGAGCGCTTCGAGAAGGCCGTAGCCGATAAAGTGGTGAGCGAAGACGGCGTCAAAGCGGTGTCCGAAGTTATCGCCGGAAAGCTAGCGTTTATTCGCGCGTTGGCCACGTCGTACGCACCGAAAATCGCCATCACCACGCGACGCTACGATGAAGAGGATGACGCGCGGCGTTGAGGTAATGGTTTTGATGAAGCTGTGGGAGCGGTTTCACCGCGATAGTGCAATGCTCCTGCTTGCCGCAACGGCGCTCTTCGCCAGCGGCTGTGCCAGCATTGATCCGTACAACATCATCGGCCGCCGGGTGCCGGTTTCGTCAATCGAACAGAGTACCAACGCGTCGCCCGCCGTGCGCAAAGCCGCCATTGAGGCGGTGTGGAACACGGTTAACAACCATTATTACCGCGCTGACTTAAACGGCGTCGATTGGCGCGCGGCACGAGAAAAATGGCAGCCTCTGGCGCTATCTGCTACGACCGACGATGAGTTCTGGGCGCAGCTAGATCAGATGGCGGGCGAGCTTGCCGACGTCCACACCCGAGTGGAATCGCCAACGGCCGTTGCGAGGCGAAAGGAGCAGCAGGTGCTATCGCTCGGACTGAATGTCCGGTTGATTGATCACTCGCTGGTCGTGTTGTCGGTACATCCTGAGTCTGACGCGCACTGGTCGGGCGTGCGCGCCGGGATGCGACTGGTGCGTGTCGATGGCAAGGATGCGAAAACGCAGTGGCAAACCTGGGCGCAGACCGCGCGCAAGACTTCGTCACCACAAGCGGCGTTGCGCATGCCGTTACGGCGATTGAACGTAGTCGCCAATGAGACGATTCGTGAATCGGTTAGCGCGGCGTTCGGGCTGTCGTTCGCACGCGTCGATGGCAGTGAATTTGACGTGCGGTTGCGGCCCAAAACGCTGTCGACGCGACCGGTCGTGACCAGCCGCGTCCTGCCCTCCGGCATCGGTTACGTGCGCTTCACATCATTTCAGGAATCGCTGCGCGGTAACGTTCTCAGTGCGATAGAAGCCTTGAAAGACACGCCCGCACTGGTGCTCGATTTGCGCGGCAACGGCGGCGGCTCGGGCGCAATGGCGGAGGCGATCGTCAGCAGTTTCATGAAGACCAAAACGATCATCGGGCGCACCGAAACGCGCACCGGAAAACCCGTCACGCTCGCGTTTGGCGTTATCAAAATCGCGTCCCCGGAAGCGAGCGTTCCCGGCAAGCCCGACGCGTATGCTGGCCAGGTCGCAGTGCTCATGGATGCCGACAGCGCGAGCGCCTCAGAAGCCACGGCGGGGGCGCTGCAATCAACAGGCCGCGCTATCGTCGTCGGTGAAGTTTCCTGCGGCTGTTTGCTCGCGTTCCTAGGCTACGCCGCGCTACCGGGTGGCGGCGAACTCGCATTCAGCGAAATCGGATTCACCAACGCCAAAGGCGAGCGCATTGAAGGACGTGGCGTGATTCCTGACCTTGCCGTTGAGCGCAACCGCGCTGATTTTGTTGAGCAGCGAGATCGTGTGCTGGAGGCTGCTCAGGCCGAATTGCTAAAGTAAAACGCCGCCAAAGTGGCGGCGTCTAAAGCGTCTCTGGGGCGATCAAACTAGCGTTGGAACCGCACGCGGTCGGCCTTGACGATTCCGTTGGCGAGTATGCCGTGCACTTCGACGATGACGCCGTTGGCCAGATTCGCAGCCGTACCGCGCTCGAAGCTCGCTGTCGAGGCATCAATTCGCGTACCGGAAAGCATGAAGGACAAAACGCTTACGAATCCGCTGACGGCTCCCGTCGATTCGAACTCAACACCGACTGAAGGCGGATTAACCGACGACTTGAACTCCACGCGTGAGGCGATGAGGACTCCCGACACAACGAGTCCATGAACTTCCACGATAGCGCCGTTGGCAAGATTAGCTGCGGTGCCATCGGAAAACGCGGCGCTTTGCGCATTGACCCGTTGCCCTGCAACCGTGAAATTGCTGACGCTCACAAAGCCACTAATCGCTCCGGTTATGTCAGAGTCCGCGGCGACCGGCGGCGTGCCGGTGGTTGATTTGAATTCCACTCGCGAAGCCACGAGTACACCTGAAATCATGCGCCCATGGACTTCAACGACAGCGCCATTGGCCAGATTCGCTACCGTGCCATCTTCGAACACGGCGCTTTGTCCATTGACTATCTGTCCGCCGACGCTGAAGCTCGCGATGCTTACGAAGTTGCTGATGCTGCCCTTCATTTCAGTATCTCCGGGCACCATTGGATTTGGCGTTGATGACGACGCATCCTTGATGTGAACGAGCGTCGCAACGAATACTGCATTCAGGAACGCGCCATGCAATTCCACCTCGGTGCCGACTACCAGTTGCGCCAGCGTCCCGCCGCTGATGATGGCCTGGCTGATGTCCACCGGCCCTCCGTTCACAAAAAGCGATCCGTTGCTGCCAATGGCCGTGATGAAGCCTCTGATTTCGTCACCCGTGAGCGGCGTGGACGCAGGAAGCGAGACTTCGGTCGCAACCAGAATGCCGTTGACAATTACCCCTTCAACTGTCACCGCCATTCCGTTGACAAGCGCTGTCGGTGCACCATGCTCGAAGCGAGCGTTGGCGGCGTTGACATGCTGTGAGCCAATCATGAAATCGGAAATACTCACAAAACCCGACACGGTGCCGCTCAAGTGCTGGTCTTCACCGACCGAGCGCGGTGTGCCTGCGGCCTGTTCGACGCTCACGTCTTCGCTCACGAAGTGGCTGCAGAACGCGACGTCCTCATTGATAAAACCCGAGCTCACCATCGCCGCCTGAACGCTGACGTCGTTGCTGTACCTATGATTGCCGTCGGGCCGGTTGTTATAGGCACGATAGATCGCTTTAAGGCCGGTCGCGCAACGCTTGCCGTCAGGCTGCATTGAGAAGAAAGCGATGCCCTCGTCGACAAAGCCCGCGCCTGCAGAGGTGGCTGGCAGCGCACGCAGCGCAGCGATTTCATTCACGTTTGACGTGAAGACATGGCTCGAAAGTGCGGGGCTGAAAAAGCGCGCGACCGAAACCGCCTCTGGCGGACGCCCGGGGGCGGTGGTCGACCATGCAGAAAAGCTGCGTCCGGTACGCGCAAACTGGCCTGTCGCTGCAGCGGCGTCGAGCAGACGCTTATCGTCGCTGGATCCGGTCATGAAATAGTGGTTGCTGCGCTGGTGAAAGTACTCCACCACCTGAATGTCAGGCGGTGCGGCGCAGGCCGATCCTGTAAGGACGATGGCTGCGGTGCCGATCAGTATGTTCGCGATGGATTTGAGATTCATGGGGTGCTCCGTTTCAGAAAAAGTTGCCCGGTCAGCGAACAGAGGCGGCAGGGGTCGCTTTAATACATAGAAGCTGCAATTTAGCGCTCCGCACTCATTGATGCCACGAGGGAGCTAACCAAATAGAAAATCGCCAGTGCTTCGAAACGCCGGGGATGAGGGCGTGAGCCACTACCTGTTGAAACTCGCCTTGACCGACAGGCTCGCGAAACACAGCCTCTTATCGGCACGTTGCGACGCGAAGTGAATTGCCATAACAACTCGTCGGCGCAGATTACAAGGGATGTCGCAAATCAGCGAAAACGCAATAGCTTCAAGCTGCAAGCACGCTTAAATTGGGGCTAAGCGCAATAATTACCAGTTATTGACTACTAGATTTTTGAGCGTTCAGCGCCAGCAAAGACGTCGTTTCCAAAGAAAGCTATTGTGTAACGGCAGTGTTCCTGCGGCTGATTTCACGGCCCAGGCAGCGCCTCCCAGACGCTGCGGATCAGGGCAAAGCCATGCCGCAAACGTCAACCAGATACCGACGAATGTCAGTCCAGTTATTGCGCACGGCTGTGGGTGACGCGGCGCTGCTTACGGCCGCGTCCTTCATGCCCATCATCGCCCGCATCAGGATCAATCCATCGGTCGTCGACAGCACCGCGCCGTCGCCGTCGATGTCCATCTTGCAGACCTCCACGATGGCAGCAGCATTCACCTGTTCGATGTTGGTTCCGATGAGCGGCGTCGTCATGCGCGTCACGCGGCGAACCACGTCTCTCGCCACCAATTCTGGCTGTGCCGAGCGCAACAAAGCTATGGCACCCGCCACCAGCGGCGCAGCCATCGATGTGCCGCTCCAGGTACCGTAGCCGCTGTGTGATGCTGCCGTAGGTATTGCACTGGTGATGCCTTCGCCGGGGGCGGCGATCTGCACCCACGACCCGCTGTTGCTGAACGTGGCGAGATGCTT
>JBBRVM010000040.1:0-13152 GCA_038246865.1 Burkholderiales bacterium | reverse complement strand
GCTTTCGCCCGTCAGGGCACAGCTAGAACCGTCGGTACATACTTTATTATCGTACGCCCCGCCTGGCTTGGCAACGCATTTGTCCGATGAGTTCCTTTTAGTCTGCGTGGAGCGGAGGCGCAGAGGCCACGGGCGTCGCGACTACAGTCGTTCGAATCTAAGTTTCATGATGCAGATCGCCAACGAGAGCCCGAACGTGATCGCGTTCGCCGTCATGATTGACGTCGATCCAACATTGATGCCATATAGCAGCCACAGAAATGTGCCGACGGTAAACACAGCGACCATGCCCCACGACAAGTCGCGCGCGGAGCGTGTTTTCCAGATTTTCCAGACTTGCGGGATGAACGACGCGGTGGTGAGCGTGCCAGCCATGAGGCCTAAGGTTTCAGCGTTCACGCGAAGTCCTTGTAGATGCGGCAAAAGTCGCGAATCCTGCCTTTGCGTTCGCGGCTTTCGCCGCTTCTACAGTGCATCGAGCCGCGCCTTCGCTAATCGAATTTCCTCACGGACACGCTCTGGAGCGGTGCCGCCGACATGCTTGCGCGCTGCGACCGATCCTTCTAGCGTGAGCGACGCGAACACATCCTCCGTGATGACCGGAGAAAACGCCTGCAATTCTGCGAGTGTCAAATCCGCGAGATCAACGCCTTTCACCTCGGCCGCTTTTACCGCGCGCGCCACACATTCATGCGAGTCACGGAACGGCACTCCCTTGCGCACGAGGTAATCTGCGAGATCCGTCGCGGTAGCAAATCCCTCGCTCGCCGCCGCACGCATACGATCAGCTTTCACACGAATGCCGCCGATCATGTCAGCGTAGATGATGAGCGTTTGGGTGATGGTTTCCACCGTGTCGAACAGCGGCTCTTTGTCTTCCTGATTGTCCTTGTTGTAGGTCAACGGCTGACCTTTCATCAGGGTCGTCAGCGTAACCAGATGGCCTTGTACGCGCGCCATTTTTCCGCGCACCAGTTCGGCCACGTCCGGGTTTTTCTTTTGCGGCATGATCGAGCTGCCGGTGCAGAAACGGTCGGCAATATCGATGAAACCGAAGCGCGGGCTCATCCACAAAATCAGCTCTTCGCTGATGCGCGACAGATGCATCATAGTGATGGTGCAGGCATTCAAAAACTCAATTGCAAAATCGCGATCACTTACCGCGTCCAATGAATTGCGGCACACAGCATCGAAGCCCAGCGCCTTCGCCGTCATCTCCCGATCAATCGGGAATGTCGTTCCGGCGAGCGCCGCTGCGCCGAGCGGCGAGCGGTTCACACGCTTTCGGCAATCGAGAATGCGCTCGTGATCGCGTGCAAACATTTCCACATAGGCCATCAAATGATGACCGAGAGTGACGGGCATCGCCACCTGCAAATGTGTAAAGCCTGGAAGAATTGTGTCCGTATGCTGCTCGGCAAATGTGACAAATGCAAGTTGCAGTTTCACCAACAGATGCGCGATCTGATCGCAGGCCGCGCGGGTGTAGAGGCGAACGTCGGTCGCTACCTGATCGTTGCGTGAGCGGCCCGGGTGCAGGCGCTTTCCGGCGTCACCAACAAGTTTCGTCAGGCGCATTTCCACGTTGAAGTGAACGTCTTCCAGATCGAGCGACCATTCGAAATTACCCGCCGCAATCTCATCCTTGATCGTTGCCATGCCGCGTTCGATGTCGGCCAGATCCTGCGCCGTGATCACGCCAACGGCAGCGAGCATGCGCGCATGCGCAAGCGAACCGGCAATGTCGAACTCCGCGAGCCGATAGTCAAACGGAATCGATGCCGTATAGCGCTTGACGATCTCGGCAACAGGCTCGTCGAAGCGACCGGACCAACCAGAGGATGCTGAAGCGGAGGAGGGGTTGGTGGCGACTGATGGAGAGGCTTGCATGTTCAGGAAGTCTGGAATAGGCTCGGAAATCGCGAGGACATAGAGCCAAAAAAACAGGCGCGAATAAGTCGCCGAGGACGATTACATTCACACCATGAAGACCCAAATTTTAGCCCGCAAGGAGCGTGACGCTCGGGAGGCCGTGTTTCCCGACTTGAGAAACGTCGGCATCCTCGCTCGCGCGCTCATGCTGTACATGGCCATGGTGCTCGGTTACGCGCTTGCAATCACCGCGCAACCCAGCGAGTTGATCATCAACATTGCCGTGGTGCTGGCGGGTGGTTTGCCGGTGGCGGCGTTGGTTGGCGCTGCGTGGGCTTTATTGGCGCCGTGGCTGCGTCGCCTGGCATATTGGCAGGCAGCAGGACTTCTGGCCGCGCTTACTGTCGTGGTGGCCGCGTGGGGCGCACGCTTGACGGATGCTCCAGCCTGGCGTGCGGTTCCACTTGCTTTGCTCGGGTTGACGGCGATTCTGGGTTACTTTCACACGCTGGGCCGCGCGCTGTCTCCCGCGGTCACGGAGGCGCGATTGCAGGCGTTGCAAGCGCGCATCCGACCGCATTTTCTGTTCAATTCCATCAACGGCGTGCTCGGCGTGTTGCGCGCCGACCCGAAGCGCGCGGAAACTGCGCTGGAAGACATGGCTGATCTGTTTCGCGTGCTGATGCGTGAGAACCGTGAGCTGCAACCGCTCGCGGATGAAATCACGCTTACGCGGCAATATCTCAATCTCGAAAAAATGCGCCTGGGTGACCGCCTCAACGTAGTGTGGAAGCTGGACAAAATGCCGCTTGACGCCGTCGTGCCGCCGCTCGTACTGCAGCCGCTTGCAGAGAATGCGGTGTATCACGGTATCGAGCCAACGCAAGCCGCTGGCGTCATCGAAATCGAGGTTGCCCGCCTGCGCAGCGAGATCATCATCAGCGTGAAAAATCCCTTCCTCGAACGGGCGGGCGCACACCACGGCGGAAACAAAATGGCGATGAGTAATATTCGCGAACGCCTCGCGCTGCACTTCGACGCCGAGGCGCGCGTGACCTCTGGTCCGCGCGATGGCCGCTATCAGGTGCAGCTTGTGCTGCCCTACGTTGCTATGACCAAAACCACCGATACCCGATCCCTCGTATGACAAATATGGCCGCCCCCGTCCGCCCCAAGCGCATCATCATCGCCGATGACGAGCCGCCCGCCCGTCGCCGACTGTTTGACCTGCTCGACGAGCTGCAACCAGCCTTCCCACACATTGTTGTCGCCGAGGTCGACAATGGTCGCGCCGCACTGGAGGCCGCGCAGCAGGGGGCGGACGTGATCCTGCTCGACATCAACATGCCCGAAATGGATGGTCTGGAAACCGCGCGCCACCTGCTCAAAATGGACAACGCGCCGAGCGTGATTTTCATTACGGCGTATGAGCAACACGCGCTCGCTGCGTTTGAAGTTCAAGCGGTCGATTATTTGCTGAAACCGGTGCGTCGTGAACGCTTGCTCGCCGCACTGCAACGTGTCGTACCGCTGACAGAAACGCAGCTTGAGGCGCTGCCGCGCGGCGCACGCCGATACCTGAGCATCAGCGAGCGCGGCCGCCTTTTACTGGTCCCAAGCGACGATGTGATTTTTTTTCGCGCCGAGCAAAAGTACATCACGGTCGTGACCGCTGAAAAGGAGCATTTGCTGGAGGATTCGCTCACCCGTATCGAGGAAGAATTCGGCGGCAGATTCTTGCGAATTCACCGCAATTGTCTGGCCCGCGCTGATCTCATCGAAACGTTTGAGCGCGATGCCGATGCTGACGGTGAGGCGCAGTGGATTGTTACGTTGCGTGGTCGCCCCGAGCGGCTTCCCGTGAGCCGCAGGCAGCACGCGCAGGTCAGGTCGTTGGCGAAACGGGTGCGAGAGTAATTCTCGAACTCGCATAGGGCGCGCACCGGCGTGCGCACCATTGGTTCGAAATTTCAACAGATTCGCACGTGCAGCTACGGGGAGCATTTTAATGTGCGCCGTACGCGCCAGTCGGCTAACCCGGAGAGGTCAGTGAATGAACAGCAACACCGCGAGCGACGCGCAGGCAACGGCAGTCAACTGAACGCGAAGGCGCATAAACCAGCCGGGCCAAACAGCAGAAGTTAGGATATGTTGCATCCGGAAGTCGGCGACAAGCTGTGCTGCGAAACCAGTTATCAGAATGAGTACAGTCAATTTTTGTTGACTGAGTCGGTCGCTCGCTACGACGGCACCGCAGAGCGCGACCCAGCCGATTAGCGACGGAATGACGCTCCAAACCAGCCATCCCGCGCCCAGCTCGTCGCATTGCAGGCAGTAAACCCAATGCAGCGCGCCAACAAAACTCAGAATAATTGCGCCGTACGCCAAGATAAAAATGATGAGCCATGGCTCAGCCGGGGCGCGGGATGGGGCGCTTGCGACCAAAGCAACTGCAAGGCACACAAACGGAATGAGTCCCGCGTATCCGAGCCCCTGAGCAAGCCGCTGTTTATTGATGCTATTCATTGCGAGATTTTAGTGAACCCTACAATTAACTTTTCTTCGATGTGCAATTTCATCTATGTCTGAACCCCGCGTCCTCATTTGTGGCTCGATGGCCTTTGACACGATTTGTGTGTTTCAGGGCAAGTTTGGCGAGCACATCGTCCCTGAGGCTATGCACAAAATTAGCGTGTCTTTTCTGGTCGATGAGATGCGGCGCGAGTTTGGTGGTTGCGCCGGGAACATCGCATACAGCCTGAAACTGGCGGGTGGTGCTCCGGTGATTTGTGCGGCGGTGGGTCGTGATTCTGAGGTCTATCGCGAGCGCATGCAGACGCTCGGCATTGGGCTCGATGCATTGAAACTGGTGGCCGATGCGTACACCGCGCAGGCCTACATCATGACCGATCTGGAGGACAACCAGATCACGAGCTTTCACGCGGGCGCGATGTTCCAGTCACAGTTGAATGACGTGACGGCGGTTGACAATATCGCGCTCGGCATCGTTGCGCCTGATGGCCGCGATGGGATGTTTCGCCATGCGCGCGGATTCGCGTCGAAGAAAATTCCGTTCATCTTCGATCCCGGTCAGGCCATGCCTGCGTTCTCCGGTGACGAAATTGTCGAGCTGATCGGTATGGCCGATTACCTGACGGTGAACGACTACGAAGCCGAAATGATTGCGCAAAAAACCGGTCGCTCGATTGAATCGTTCGCACCGGGATTGAGGGCGTTGATCGTTACGCTGGGCGCGCAGGGCTCACGCATTTATGCTGAGGGAAAGACCACCGATGTACCGGTGGTTCCTGCAGCGACGCTGGTCGATCCGACCGGTTGCGGTGACGCATTCCGCGCGGGTTTGCTCTACGGCATCGCACATCGTTGGTCGGTGGAAAAGGCATGCAAGCTGGGCAGCCTGCTCGGCTCGATCAAGATCAGCGAGCGTGGCGGTCAGAATCACCAGTTGAGCGCTGAGGCGTTGCGTCAGCGCTTTGTGGCGACGTGGCACGAGGCCTGGTAGAGCTTTTCGTATTTTTAATGTACGGGCGGCTGGAGCCGCAAACGGTTCTGCCGCCAACATTCACGGCTAAAGCCGCTCCCACACCGTCAGGCGTCGGCGATCAGCGTTAGGCCCGAATTGCAGACTTCTGCGAGACCGTAATCGACATTGACGAATAGCCATCTTCAAAGCGGCCATCGGTCATGGGCCCGTTGTCGAAGCCGTCGAGCACTTTCGGCACGACGCGTTTGATTTCCGCAGCGCTCACTTTGGCTTGCTTGGCCAGACTAATCTCGGTGGCGCGAACCTTCCCGATGACTGTCGCGCTCGGAAATACGGCGAGCGTACCGCGCACTTGTAGCGAGCCATCGAATTCGCCGAGAATTTCGGCTTCATTCACGCGGACGGAGCCCATCACCCGACCGCCTTCAGCGATGATGATTTTGTGAGCGTGGACGGTGGCTTCGAGCGTGCCGAGAACGCGCAGCGTCTGGCAGTAGATCGGCTGATCCGTGGTCATTGTCATGTCTTTACCGACGGTAAGTACTCCGTCGAGACCGGACACAGCCATCGAGCATTCGCCATCGCGCGGCATGATTTTGGAGAGCTCCGACGGGGTGATCGTGGGCTGCATCGTGTAGTCGCGAATCTTGTGTTCAGTTTCGCCAGTGCTGCGCGCGGTGGGAAAACGGTCGCCGAGGACGGCGAGGGCATGTTCAAGATCCGGCTTGCCAGAGTGCGCGGGCGAAGAGGGCATCAACGGGTGGGTCGCCAACGGTGCGCCCGATTTGCCGCCAAACAAATTTGCAATGAAGCCCATATTACGCCCTCAGTTTCAGTGATCTGGGCAATGTATGGCAAGGTGCGTGCCTGAGTGTTTTTCCGGGGATTTATCTTAAAAAGGGCGGTTTCGAGGATCGTTGTCGCGTCGCAACATGACGAAATTTGACACTCGTGTGACCAGATGTGCTGAGGCGATGACGCTGGCATGTGGCATTCGCCGTGGTCGGCGATGACGGACGGTGACTTTCTCCGTTGATTTGGCAGAACAGCTTTTTCGTTAAAGCACGACTACATAGGGGCTAGTTGCAACACCGGTCACTTAACGGTAGGCGCGACCCCGGTCGCGCTTGTCCACCGTGGAGCGCGACCGGGGTCGCTTCTACAAAGTCGACAAATCGGAGCTTAAGTGTCTGGCATTGGGGCTAGTTGATATATACGGCAATAATCGACATACACGGATTATTGAGATTAGCCCCCCAAGCAGACGTCATTACAGCGAAAAGCTGTTAAAGATTTCCGCGATGCTGGCCACCGTCCACAGGCAAATTGACGCCCGTGAGCCAGCTCGCCGGAGTCGACGCGCAGAACACGACGGTCGCGGCGATTTCTTCCGGTCGACCCATGCGTTTGAACGGAATGCCCAGGCGCGTCGCCTCGTAAATCGGCGAGCCTTCAAGTTTGCGTTGCTCCCATACGCCACCGGGGAATTCCACCGAACCCGGCGACACGCAGTTCACGCGAATGTTCTTGCTGGCGAGCGACAACGCCAGCGATTTTGAATGCGAAATCATCGCCGCCTTGACTGCTGCATACGGGATCGAGCGGGTGCTGCCTTCCATGCCGGAAATTGAGGCGATGTGAACAATCGCGCCGCCGCCACGCGCTGCCATCCACGGCACCACCTGCCAGCTCGCGCGCACCGCCGCCATCATGTCCACATTGAAGCCCGCCGCCCAGCCTGCATCGTCGTCGCCCATACCAAAGCCGGACGGATTGTTGACCAGCACGTCAATGCCGCCGAGCGCTTCGTTGGCCGCTTGCATGAATGCTGTGAGCGACGCCGCATCGGCAACGTCGCAGGATTGCGCAAACGTTGTGACGCCGTGTGAGGCGATTTCTGCGCGTGCCTTTTCAAGCGTTTCCGTGGTGCGCGCGCAGATCGCAACATTCGCGCCTTCCGCCGCAAACGCCAACGCAGTCGAGCGACCAATGCCGCGACTACCACCGGTGACGATAACGTTTTTGCCTTTGAGTCCGAGATCCATGGTGTGTTTCTTAGAGAGGATAGAGCAGTGAATTCGGAATCAACGCGTTGTCGTAAACAGCGTTGCGCGCCGCGAACCGAATGCGGTTGGCGGTGCTCGCCAGAGTGTCGTGATAACAGCCAGTCGCGAGGATTTCCGGCAGGCCGGTGCTGACGGCTTGCCCGACGATGAATGGCGTTCTTGCGCTCATGCCTTCGATCTTTGGAAGGCCGATGATATGCCGCTTGAATCGTGGCGCGAACGCCAGCGTTTTCTCGATCCCGGTGATTGCAGACAAACACCTTCGCGTTGCCAAATTCTTTCTGACGAAACTTTGCTCCCTTATGCGCGCATCGATTCTCCAGAACATTCATGCTCCCCTTGCTATCCCGCACCACGATCACAGGCCGCTCGCCGATCATCGTCGTCTTGAAATCACGCTTCTTCGTGACTTCGCACTCGAGCGCAACGTAGCACCAATGGCCTTTGTAGAAAACCCGCTCATCTCGCGTTCCACCCCGAATTTCAGTCACTTGTTGTGACGCAATCGCAATAAAACTTTACTCCCGGAAATGAAAAGGCCCGCTTTATGCGGGCCTTACCTGAGCGATTGGCGGAAAGCTTACTTTGCCAATTCGTTCATTGTGTTCTGGTCGAGCTGACCGCTGATCGTCAAGCGGCGATCACGCTGGAACGCACGCAATTGAGCAACCGTGTTTCTGCCCATTTGGCCGTCTGGCGCGCCGACGTTGTAGCCGAGTTGATTCAATTTGATCTGAGCGTCGCGCATCGACATATTGGCGTTGGCGGCGGCGTTCGACGAGGGGCCAGCGGCCTGACTCGATTGCACCGATGCGCCCTGCTGCTGCGACGCGCCTTCAACGGCCAGACGTCCGCCGGTGCCCATGCCACGATCGCCCATCGATTGCGGGCTGTAGTTTTTCACAGCGCCGATGATGTTGTTGTAGGCGTCGGTGAAAGCGGCTGTAACCACTTTGCCCTGCGGCGTATTGGTGTAGCCACCGGCACCGCCGAAGCCCGAAGAGCCCACCAAAACAGCACCAAGGTTGAAGTCGGTGTTAGACGACGAGCCCTCAGCCGCAGCCACCTGCACGCCTGACCGGTTGTCCACGAGCGTGAGCATCACGGCAGCTTCATTGGTCTGGATGCCACCGGCTACAGCGCCAAGCACGCCGAGACGTCCACCGAAGCCGCCGAGCGCGCCGCCCAGACCGCTGGTGCCGCGAGCGCTCATCAGCACCTCAGGGGTCAACGAGTAGTCGGCTGCGACCATCTGGCCTTTACCGAAGTTCGAGTTATTGCGCATTTCGCCGGAGTTTTGCAGGGCGCGCTCCTGCTGCATGTTGGCCATCGCACGACCACGCTCGACCACGATAAAGCAGTTCGATTGCTGGATCAGGAGACGCAGCACCGGTGCGGTCGAGCCGAGGCGGTATTTGTCCATGTAGGCGCGATACCAATCAAGCGAATTATCCTCAACCAGCGCGATGGTGCCAGCCGGACGATCACAACGGCCAAGCTTGGCATTGACGTTTTGTGCAGCCGCGCCGCCAGTAGAGCCGGTCGCGGCGGTTCTGGCTTGATCGGAGCCAATTTTGGGCTGGGTAGCTTCGCAGCCGACCAGTGCTAGGGCCGCGCCAACGAGGCTGAGTGCGAGAATTCGTGACATGAAAGTGTCTCCTGAAAAAATGTCCGTGTACGGGATAAGACGCAAACGCCTGGCGCAAAGTGTCATGCCATGCGTTGATCGCATCAAAGTTTTCTTTAGTGGGCGTAATGATAGTGAAATCCGGGGAACAAGACCACCGGACAAGCCTTGCTCACACATGCGTCGCAATCACAGGAGCCAATCGTAGTGTCGTTTTACTGGCGTATCGCCCGGCTGACCGGGCAACTTTTGATCGGTTTGTGGATTTCGGCGACCTCATTCGCGCGCGGCGATTCGGTGCGACGGCACGCCATTATTCGCAACTGGTCGCGAGAGCAGTTGCGGCTAGCGGGGGTCGAGGTCAGGGCGATTGGCTTCCCGACTGATACAGAGCGACCGGTGACGTTGGTGGCCAATCATGTGTCCTGGGCCGATATTTTTGCGCTCAACACGCAGCGCGCCTGCCACTTCATCGCCAAGGCTGAACTGCGCAAATGGCCGTTGGCCGGACACTTGCTGGCCAATGTCGGCACCATCTTTATCAACCGCAGCGATCGCAAGGAAACACATCGACTGAAGCACGTCGTGCACGAGTTGCTTTTAGCGGGCGAGACGGTGGCCGTGTTTCCGGAAGGCACCACCAGTATCGGGCACGATGTACTTAAGTTTCATGCATCGCTGCTGGAGCCCATCGTGGCCTCGGGTGGCGAGGTGTGGGTGGTCGCGATTCGCTATTTTTCCGGTAAAGATAACCTGCGAACGGACGCGGCAGCGTACATCGGCGACATGACCTTACTCGCGTCGCTGAGGTCATTTCACCAACACGCGCCACTCATTGCTGAGCTGCAGTTCGTTGAGGCAATTGATTGTGCGGGCCTTACCCGGCGCGACGTGGCGCAGCGCGCTGAGGCAGCCATTCGGGCCGTGATCAAAGCCGACCGGTCTGCCTGGGCTTGCTAATCTGCTAACAGTGACAGCGGCTGATGGCTCGGAACCTGAAAAATGGCGCGATCTTCCAGTCGCATGGCTGTCAGCGCCCCTCCCCACAGGCAACCGGAATCAAGCAGGCTCGCGTTCGGCAACAGGCGTAGCCCTTCACTCGACCAATGCCCCGAAATGACATGTGCGCCGCTGGAGCGACGTCCTGGCAAGGCGAACCACGGCGAGTATCCATTCGGTGCGAACGACGCGCTGCGTTTTTCATGAAATTCAATCCCGGAAAATGCTGTGCAAAAGCGCAGCCGTGCAAACGCATTCACCACCGCACGATGACGGGCAATGCCGGTCAAATCATCATGCCAGATGCGTGGTTCGTTTCCGAAAAGCGTGCGTAAAAATTCGCGGTAGTTCGACCCACGCAATTCATGCTCAATCCCTCGTGCCAGCGCATGGGCGTCCGCAATCGTCCAAGCCGGTAGCAAACCCGCATGCACGATGACATGCGTACCGGCCTCGATCAGTAGCGGTCGTTGTCGCAACCAACCCACAAGCGTCCGAGCGTCCGGCTGGCCCAAAACCTGATCCAGCGTATCGCCGTCGTGCTGCTTCGAGAAGCCCTCAAACGCCATGATCAGAAAAAAGTCATGGTTGCCCAGCACGCAATCGGCCACACCCGCATCGGCCAAACCCTTTACGCGACGCAGAACCTCAGCCGACTTCGGTCCACGATTAACCAGATCGCCAACGAAATACACGTGATCGACGGACTCGTTAAAACGAATGAGCGCGAGCAACTCGTCCAGTTCATCATCGCAGCCCTGAATGTCACCAATGACGTACGTACTCATGACCTGTGCCCCGCATCAGGAGAAACAAAAAACGCGCCCCGAGGCGCGTTGATTGGTGAGCGTTGCGACATTACTTGGACTTGGCAACCTGATAGTCGACCGCAGCCTTCACTTCATCATCGCTCAGTGCGACCTGACCGCCCTTGGCCGGCATCGCCTTGAAACCCTTGATGGCATGGTCGTACAAGGTGTTGACGCCTTGTGCTATGCGTGGTGCCCATAATCCCTTGTCGCCGGTCTTCGGCGCGCCAGCGATGCCGGCACCATGACAGGCGACACAGGCACCGTTATAAACCTCTTCACCGCTTTTGGCTTTAACTGCAACAGTGGCCACAGCGGCAGCAACGGGTGGCGGTGCGCCGTCAAACTTGACGATTTCACCGACGGGTTTGATGCGTTGCTCGACCGATTTCTTGGATTCGGTGGGGTCGATGCGTTTGTTGCCCGAAACCAGTTGCGCGCCGAGCACAGAAATCGCCACTGGCACAACCAGCGCTACCACGCAAACCACGATAAGTTGCTTGGGGGTCTTAATCAGTGTGCCGTGTTCTTCGCTCATGCCTGTGACTCTGCCTATGACGTGAATGGACGACGGCTATCAGGAAAGCTGCGTCGGACAACTCTCGATTATAGCGAGGCGAACCGGTGGCCGATCCCGCTAGCGGAGTCGCCCCCTATAATCCTGCCAACGCGCCCGTAGCTCAGCTGGATAGAGTATTGGTTTCCGAAGCCAAGGGTCACTGGTTCGACTCCAGTCGGGCGCGCCATCTTCACCCTCCCGCCAACGTTTCTCCTTCACTCTGCCTTGTCTTCCCCTTCCAGTTTGACGCCGCTTGAGCGACGCGCGAGTGGCTGGCTCGCCAGCATCGTTGCGCTACGCCTCTTTGGGTTATTCCTCATTCTTCCGGTCTTTGCGATTTATGGTCGTGAATTGCCCGGTGGTGGCGAGCCGTATCTGATTGGTCTCGCCATCTCAATCTACGGACTGACGCAGGGGTTGTTTCAGCTGCCGTTTGGTGCGGCCTCGGATCGCTTCGGCCGTAAGCCCGTGATCATCGCGGGCCTCTCCGTTTTGGTGTTGGGTAGCGTCGTAGCCGCGATGTCGACGACGATTACCGGCGTCATCATCGGGCGTGCTTTGCAAGGGGCAGGCGCGGTGAGCGCTGCGGTTTCGGCTTTCATTGCGGATTCCACACGCGACGAGGTACGCACCAAGGCGATGGCGATGGTCGGCGCTATGGTCGGCATCACATTTGCAATCGCGCTGATCGGCTCGCCGCCATTGACGGCGTGGATTGGGTTGTCGGGGTTGTTCTGGCTGACAGCCGCGTTGTCTTTGTGCGGCATCGCGGTGGTCGCCTGGGTGGTGCCACCCGCGCCTTTGCAGCCGCCGCCGCCCGAGTCGGTGCGTCGGGGGGATGTGTTGTTTAACCCGCAATTGCTGAGATTGAACCTCGGCGTGTTTGTGCTGTTTATCTGCCAGACTGCGATTTTTGTCGTGGTGCCGAGCATGCTCGTCGAGAAGGGGCACTTGCCGTCGCCGCGCCACTGGATGGTGTACGCACCGGTTCTCGTGTTGTCGTTCGCGGTGATGATTCCGCCGATGCTTGCCGCTGAACGTCGCGGCAAGACGCGGGAGGTGTTCCTCGGAGCGGTGGCGATCTTGTTCGTGTCGATGCTCGCTGCGCCATTTGCTGCAGGTGCGGCGCTCACCGGACTCGTGGTGTTTCTACTGCTATTTTTCATCGCCTTGAACCTGCTTGAAGCCCTGCAGCCCTCGCTCGTGTCGCGCCAGGCTCCGCCTCATCTCAAGGGCTTTGCGATGGGGGTGTACAACACGACCCAAGCGTTTGGACTGTTCTTTGGTGGAATTCTGGGCGGCATATTGGCGAAACGCTTTGGCGATGACGCCGTGTTCTACGTGTGTGCAGTGCTAACGGCGTTTTGGTTTGTCGCGGCCTGGTCGATGAAGCCACCCGCCGCAAAGCCCAAAGCGCTTCCCTAAAGGACGCCTCTAAAGTCTGACGCGCGATTTCGCGGCGCAACGCTCGCCCAGCCTATGATTTCGTCGCTGAATCGGCGTTGCCGCTCGCGGTTTTGCTGCGTGGTCGATCCGGTTGAACGAGGCGCATGTGTTCTTCTCGCTCCCGAGTGACAATCGTGTCAATGAATTCCTGACCACCCTTCATATGGGCAAACGCCGCGTAGCCTCGCTCAAGAAATGCGTGCAGGCTACCCACCCCGCTCGCGTGCGCCGGACCACCCATTAGCCTGAGCAGGCTGTGCAACAAAGGC
>JBBRVM010000039.1:0-13574 GCA_038246865.1 Burkholderiales bacterium | reverse complement strand
TGCGACGCTGAACTGGCTCGCGGCGATGAAATCGCGTCCTGCCAGTTGTTGGTTGAGTGTCAAAAAGAACTGCTGCACCCTGGCCAGACCACGCCGACCGAGATCGGGAATTTGCGGGTAGTCGACAGGACCTGGCAAAGCGCGATTCACCATGGCTGGACTGGTGTTTCGAGAGCCTTCCACCGCCGCCATCAGGCCTTCAAACTCGACCCGCCACTGCCAGCTAGCGATCTCCGCCTTGTCCTGCGGCGTACGACCCAGAAGCGGTGGCTCAGGGTAACGGGCTTCGAGGTGAGCGGCGATGGCGGCATCGTCGGTGAGCAAAAAGCCCTCTTCCGCGCGCAACGCGGGCACGGTGCACTGTGGGTTGATCTTGCGGTAGGCCTCGCCCATCTGCTCGGCGCTGCGAAGATCGATCTGCACAGGTTCGTAAGGCACGCCCTTTTCAGCCAGAAAGATTCGCGCGCGGCGCGGGCTGGGCGCGGTGGCGCAGTCATACAGTGTGATCATGGCATGGCCGGTGTGGTCGGGGTCAGCTTGTCCTGCGTCTGGGTATCGAAATCGCTGGCGTTATGGCGCTCATGTAGCTGGCTGGACGGCTCACCCCAAGCGCGGTTGACCTTGCGCCCACGCTGTACGGCTGGGCGCAACACAATCTCGTCGGTCCAGCGCAGTACATGCTTGTACTCATGCACGCTTAAGAACTCGCCAGCCTCGTAAAGCTGGCCCTTGACCAGCGTGCCATACCAGGGCCACACCGCCATGTCCGCGATGGTGTAGTCGTCGCCTGCCAGGAAGCGGTGCTCTGCCAGCTGACGGTCCAACACATCAAGCTGGCGTTTAACTTCCATGGCGTAGCGGTTGATCGGATACTCGAACTTGGCCGGCGCATATGCGTAAAAGTGGCCAAAGCCGCCGCCCAGAAAGGGCGCGCTGCCCATCTGCCAGAACAACCAGGACAAGCATTCGGCGCGCGCTGCTCCAGCGGCGGGCAGAAAGGCCCCAAACTTCTCGGCAAGGTACTGCAGGATGGCTCCGGACTCGAACACCCGCACCGGCGTGTCACCGCTGTGATCCATAAGCGCCGGGATCTTGGAGTTAGGGTTGGCTGCAACAAATCCACTGCTGAACTGATCACCATCGTTAATGCGGATCAGCCACGCGTCGTACTCAGCACCGCTGTGCCCCAACTCCAGTAACTCTTCAAGCATGACCGTGACTTTGACGCCATTGGGTGTGGCCAGCGAATAAAGCTGTAGTGGATGGCGTCCGACCGGCAGGTCCTTGTCGCTCGTGGCACCGGCAACGGGCCGGTTGATGCTGGTAAACTTTCCGCCGCTTTCCTGATCCCACGTCCAGACTTTGGGTGGGGTGTAGTCAGTTGCGTGGCTCATCAGATGGTCTCTCTATCGTCGCTCAGTATTCGGAGCGGAATTTTTGTTTAACGTGGTCGACACTTGAGGTCGAAACTTTGACCCTAGTCTAGGGCGCGAGTCGCACCAGCTAGCAAGGAAATGACAAGTAGCGCCGAAAGATGGCAGAGATCAGGCGGCGGGCAATGCCCTGACCCGCGTCTCGATGAAGGCCCGGTCCTCTAGCTGATTCACCGGATTGCCGGCGCGGTGCCCCCACGCCGAAGGGATCGGCTGGAGCTCGGCATCTTTCAGGTGCCTCATCTCCCGGCGGTTGTCTTCCACCTGAAAGTACAAATCCTGATCGCCCGGCATCAACAAGGTCTTGGCGCGAATGCTGGCCAGCGCTCTCGCAAAATCGCCCCCGCATATCGTGTTTGCACTGATATCGCCGTGCTACCAGGTCCAGAACTGCGCGAGCAGATCCGACGGATCGCGACGCGCGTAGTTCGCCTCCCAGAACGCAACGAGGTAATCCTCCAGCGACGTCGCTCCTACGGTTCGCCAAAGCTCGTCCCGGTGGAAGGTTTGGGACAGCGCCGAGCTCGCATACGCGCGCGCCATCGCGCGAAATCCGCGCACTGCGCGTTCGGTGAAGACACCTTCGCGAAATGCCGGGTCGGCCATGAGCGCGTGCTTGACCCCTTCGATGAACATGATTGTGAGGCGCGCAACGCGCCGCGCCGCAGACGAAAGCTATTCGATCCACCGCCGCAGGGAAGAGCGCGGCCCAGTGGAAGGCCTGCATGGCACCCATCGACCAGCCGTAGACAAGCGCGACTTTCTCGATCCCCCACAGCTCCTTCAACATGCGCCGCTGCACGTGAACCGAATCGAAGCAGGTGACGTTGGGATAGCGAGATCCGACATCCGGGCACGGCGTATTGGAGGGCGAGCTCGACAAGCCGTTTCCGAACAGGTTCGCAATGATGATGAAGTACTTCGACGAGTCGAGCGCAGCGCCAGCTCCCACCATGAATTGAGTGTCGTAGTGCTGGGCGCTGTAGGAAGTCGGGTACACGATGACATTCGATTTGTCCTCGTTGAGCACGCCGAAAGTCTTGTACGCAAGCGTCATATTCCGAAACGTGCGACCGGATTGAAGGGGTACGTTGCCTGCATCGAAGACCTGAAAGTCTCGCGCCGGAGCAACGACGCCCGAGCTGATCGAAGTTGTGTTTATCGGAACGCCTTTGGCATGGTTTATTGGCCCCCCCCAGTTAGGGCGGGTCTACAGCCGCATATGGAGAGAGTAAAAAAGTGGATGCCATGGAGTGGCAGCATTGAGCTTAAATCAAAGTTGATTTGGTTCTGAATCGGAAGCTCAGTAACTGAGTTTCCCGCTTATAGCAAGGATCACGCCAAGCCGAGGGCTGACATTTTTTGTCCCTGAGATCGCATGAAACCTAGAATCAGACCATGCTCGTTGTTTCAGGTTTAACCAAGCGCCACCCGAATGCGCTGCGCCCCATTTTTCGGGATCTCAACTTTTCTGTTTTGGCGGGGCAAGTTGTTGCGCTGGTGGGGGAGTCGGGCGTTGGCAAAAGCACGCTGCTGAACTGCATCGCCGGGTTGGAGACGGCTGAAGCGGGCAGCGTACTGATTGATTCGCAGAACATGATGGCGCTCGGCGAGTCTGAGCGGGCGAGCCTTCGGGCGGCGAGCATTGGTTTTGTGTTTCAGGCGTTTCATGTTTTGCCGACGTTGACCGTTGCGCAAAATATTGCGGTGCCGCTGTTGTTAACGCGAGTGCCTGTCGCGGGGCATGCCGTTCGTATCGGCGCGTTGCTTGATCGTGTGGGGCTGGCGGATTTTGGGATGCGTTGGCCGGCATCGTTGTCTGGCGGTGAGTTGCAACGGGTGGCGATTGCTCGTGCGCTGGTTCACAAGCCGCAACTGATTTTGGCCGATGAGCCGACAGGCAATCTTGATCCGCGCACGGCAAACGAGGTGTTGTCGTTGCTGCTGGAGCGCTGTCGCGAGCAAAACACTGCGGCGCTGATCGTGACGCATTCGGCGCAGGTTGCGGCGCGTTGCGACCACACGTTGACGCTGACGCCGGATGGCTTGGACCTGTGACGCTCGCCCTTTGGCTGATCAGGGCGCAGTTTAAGACGCGTTTCACGGCAACGCTGTTGTCGATGCTGGCCATCGCGTTGGGCGTGGCGCTGGGCTTTGCAATCGACCTGATCAACACGGCAGCACTCAACGATTTCTCGCGTGCTATGAAGAGCGTGCAGGGTGAGCCGGATGCAGTGATCGCGCCGCGTGACAGCGCTGCAAGCGTGCCGTTGACAGTGATCAATCAGGTCGCGCGCGACCCGGCTGTGTTGGTTATCGCGTCGGTGATTGAAGTGCGAGTGCGCATTGATAGTGAATCCGCGACGGTGCGTTTGATCGGTCTCGACGTACTTACTGCGCCAGCCGTAATGCCGGATTTGTTGCCACGTCAAAGTCCTGACGTATCCGGCAACATGTTTGAGGATGGCGTGTATTTATCGCGCGCATTGCTCGCCCGATTGAATCGCAAGGCGGGTGACGAGGTCACGATCACGCGAGGTGATGCAACGTGGCGTACCCGCATTGCTGGAGACTTGCCTGCAACACGCCCAGATGACTTGATTGCCGTAGCGGACATTGCGTGGGTGCAGAAACGATTTGGACCTACGACCGCCGTCTCCGAGGCACGCATTCGGCTGGCGGCGAACACCGATGTTGAGGCGTGGCGCAAATCTGTTTCAGCAACGCTACCCGCAGGTTTGATCGTCAAAGGCGCGGCCGACGAAGGTGCGCGCGTCTCGAATTTATCGCGGGCCTATCGCGTCAATTTGAACGTGCTGGCGCTGGTGGCTTTGCTGACCGGCGGTTTCCTCGTCTTCGCCACGCAATTGACGGCCTTAGCGCAACGCTCAACGCAGTTTGCGCTGCTCGGCGTGCTCGGGCTCACACCGTCGCAGCGCATGGCACAGCTGTTGTTTGAGGCAATTGCGATTGGTATTCCTGGCTCCGCGCTGGGCCTGGCGCTGGGCTATGGGCTGGCGGTTCTATTCACGCGATTGCTTGGGGGCGATTTGGGCGGTGGCTACTTTTCTGGCAGCGCGCCGACGATTGTCGCGACGCCATTGTCGATGCTGATTTTTTTCGCGCTGGGCTGCGCGGCAAGCCTCGTTGGTGCGGCGTATCCCGCGTGGCTCAATCGCACGCAACCGCTCGCCACTGCGCTTAAAATGGGCTTCGCACATCGGCCACCGCAAGCACACAAGCGCCGCAGCGTGCTGCTGATCGCACTATCGTTTGTTGCGGTCGCCTTGTCGCAAGCGCCAGCGATTGCCGGTCTGCCGTTTGCGGGCTATGCGGCGATTGCGGTGGTCCTCGTGATCGGCATCGTTGCTGCGCCGCTCGCGACGCATGTGCTGTTCAGCCGCCTGTCGGGCTACAACTTGCCTCCCGCTCAGCGCATCGCGGTGCAGAACGTTGCACAGGCCCCGTTGATGGCGCAGGTCGCTGCGAGCGGGCTCATCGTGAGCTTTGCGTTGACCGTAAGCATGGTAATCATGGTGTCGAGCTTTCGGGTCGCGGTGGACACGTGGCTGGACGAGGTGTTGCCCGCGCCGCTGTATGCGCGCAGCAAAGCCACACCTTTGCCACAAGCGGCGCTCGATGCGTTGAAGCTGCCCGACGCGCCTTTTACGAAGAGCGAGAGCGCCGCGTTCTCTGATCTCACACTCGATGCGTCGCGACCCGCCGTGGCGCTGCTGGTGCGCGAGCTGGATCGTAATGATCCCGGCACTCGCCTTCCGTTCACCGGGCCGGTGATTGCGCCACCGCCCGAACAAACGGTGGTTTGGGTGAGCGAACCCATGGCCGAGCGGTACGGCCTCATACCGGGACAGCAACTGCGTTTGCCTTTGTTGGGACGCGACACGAATGTGTTTATCGGGGGCGTATGGCGCGACTATGCGCGGCAGTTTGGCTCAGTCGTCATCAGCCGCAGCGACTACGAAAAACTCGGGGGTCGATTCGAGCCCACCGACCTCGCATTGTGGCCTCGTCCCGGAGAGGAAGCCGCAGCAAAAAATTGGCTTGGCACTTATGTCCAACAGTACGGACTTGAGTTCTCCGAGAGCGCTGAGATTCGTCGTTTGTCGCTGTCGATTTTCGACAAGAGTTTCGCCGTGACCTACGCGTTGGAGGCTGCTGCCATGATGATAGGATTATTCGGCCTGGCGGTGACGTTGGCCGCTGGCGTGTGGCTGCGTGCGCGCGAACTGGCAACGCTCAGCGCGCTCGGATTTGACCGCGCGATGCTCACGCGTGCGGTGATGTTTGAAGGGCTGATGATCGCCAGCATCGGTCTCGCGATTGGCCTGGCGTGCGGCGTGGCGGTCGGCGCGCTCTTGACGCATGTGATCAATCCGCAAGCGTTTCACTGGCGTATGCAGCTTCACGTTCCGTGGTTCATAGTGTTGGTCGGCGTTGTGCTCACACTTTTTGCGGGGCTGATCGCCAGTCGTTTTGCCGCTCGGCAAACAACGTTGTTGCCTGCAGGGCGCGTATTGGGCAGCGTGCAATGAAGCGCCGCGCGTTCATGCTGTCATGCCTGCTCTCAGCGATGGCCGACGCGACACCGCAATACGCAAAAGTGCTGCGCGGATTGTTGCTGCAATTTCCACGCGATCACGGTGCGCATCCCGACTTTCGCACCGAGTGGTGGTACGTTACAGGTGCGCTGGATTTGCCGCGCAGAGACATCGGATTTCAGCTCACTTTTTTTCGCGTGCGAACGGGCTTTGCCGAGGCGTTGTTGTCGCCTATCGCTGCGAGCCAAATTCTGTTTGCGCACGCCGCAGTGACACTACCGGGAGACAAACTGCTGCATGCTGATCGTGCCGCGCGCGCGAACCTCGGCGCGGGATTTTCGACCGCTGATTGCGACGTGCATATCGGCGCGTGGCAGATGCGCCGCAGCGCGTCGGGTGTGTTCACGCTGAAAGCGCCAGACGCACAGTTTTCGTTTGATCTTTCGCTCACCCCAACGCAACCCAAAATGCTTCAGGGCGACGCCGGCTTTTCACAGAAAGGCGCGCGTGCCGAGCAGGCGAGCTACTACGTGACCTGGCCCCAGCTGCGGGTCGACGGCAGCGTCGTGCTCGACGGCAAGTCGCAGCGCGCGCAGGGCAAAGCGTGGTTCGATCACGAATGGTCCAGCGAGGTGCTGGGCGAAAAGGACGTCGGCTGGGACTGGCTCGGCATCAATCTGACCGACGGCGGTGCGCTGATGGCGTTTCGCATTCGCGACGCAGCAGGAGCGACCGTGTTTGCTCACGCAACGTTGCGTGATGCAGCCGGACGAACGCAGACTTGGAGCGCCGCCGACGTGCAATTCAAGACATTGCGAAAATGGCGATCCGCGCGCGGCACCGAGTATCCCGTGGAGACCGAATTGCGTTTCGGCCCGCACATCATTCGCACAAAACCGACCATTGATGATCAGGAGCTGTCCACCCGCCGCCCTGCTCCTGTGACATATTGGGAAGGCTTGGTGCAGGTCGAAGGCACGCTCGTTGGGCGCGGATATCTGGAGCTGACGGGGTATGCCGGAAAAATCGTGTTGTAGGGAGAACACCCGAAGGGGTTCCGCCGAACGTGGCGGAATGTGGCATGCGAAGCCGTTCGTCTTGAATGGGAGCGGGTCAGTTTTCGGTCGGCGTCCTGCTCAGCGTTTAGTCGGCGCGACCGCATCGCGATGTAAAAGTGTGCACAATGCTACTTTCTCTAATTCGTGCGGGACGCAATGACAACTTCATTCGCTGACGGTGCAGCGACCTGGAACCAGCGCTTCGCGGGCGAGGACTACATCTTCGGGCGCGAGCCTAATCAATACCTGTGCGCTCAGGCGCCACTGCTCGCTCCCGGTGGCCGTGTGCTCTGCGTGGCCGATGGCGAGGGGCGCAACAGTGTCTGGCTGGCGCGTCAAGGCATGCAGGTCGTGGCCTTCGACATCGCCGAGGTTGGTGTTGCCAAGGCTCGCAAGCTGGCGGCCGATGCGGGTGTCTTTGTTGCGTCCAATGTCGCCGACTGCGACGACTGGCCTTGGACAGCGGACGCCTACGATGCGGTTGTCGCGATGTTTGTCCAGTTTGCCGACCCCGCGATGCGCGCCCGGCTGTTCACCAACATGTCCCGGGCATTGAAGCCGGGCGGTGTGTTGATCCTGCAGGGGTACACATCGAGGCAGCTCGAGTACAAGACCGGGGGTCCAGGGGTGCTGTCGCATCTCTACACCGCCGAGCTGCTACGTGAAGCGTTTGCGTCGCTGCAAACGATCGAGCTTGTAGAGTACGAGGCCGAGTTGAACGAAGGTGCGCGCCATGCGGGCCGTTCGGCGCTCATCGGATTCGTTGCACGCAAGCCCTAACTGGCGACGGCTGATGAACGAATTGTCGGCACCCTGATCAAATTTTTCGGCGTCAACACGTTCCTACGCGCGGCTTCGAAACTAGTAGCGCTGCCGCTTTCACATTTCACCAGAATCAAATCATGACTCACAAAATGCCGGACATCGCGGCGCAAATGCAGCGTGCGGTCGCCGCCCTGTCGGCGCTACCTGCAATCACAACCGCGGTTTTGGCGCTAGCGATCTCGACTTTCGCGACTGCCGGATGGTTTTCCGCGCCTGACTGGCCTACGCTCAAGGCCGATATTCGCAAGTCACATTCCGACGTGCGTCAAATGACCGTCCCGGACTTTCAAAAGAGATTGGTTCAGGGAGAGTCTATGGTTCTGCTGGACGTTCGTTCGTCTGAAGAGTTTGCCGTAAGTCAACTCAAGGGCGGAGTTTCAGTGCCGACCGAGAAGGCCGTTTCAAAACAGGTAGAGACGCTGCAGAAAGATACGTTGATCGTCGTTTATTGCTCGGTGGGATTGCGCTCTGCCGCGACCGCACAGGCGCTCCAGAAGCGCGGTTATCGCAACGTTTTCAATCTGGAAGGATCGCTCTTTGAATGGGCCAACATCGGGCTGCCCGTGTACCGGGGCGATACCAAGGTAGACCGTGTTCATCCGTTTGATCGCAAGTGGGGCGAGTTGCTGAATGCCTCACTGCGCGCGCCGCTAAACTGATGTCGTCGCTTCCCCGAGCCGACCGGTCGTCTTCACGTCCCCGCATTTTGCTTGCGGGCGGTGGGCACACCCACCTCGCTGCACTTGTCCCACTGGTGACTCAGTTGCAAGGCCGTGCTGACATTGCCATTATGGCACCGGACCCTGAGCTGCTGTATTCCGGCATGATGCCGGGATGGCTCGCCAACCAGTACACATTTAGTGACTGCGCCATCCCGCTGGGAGCATGGGCATTGAGTGTCGGCGCAAGCTGGCTTGATGACACCATCGCCGAAGTTGATTTTTCCGCCAACGAAGTCGTCGGTGTCAGCGGAACCCGGTACGGTTACGACGCTGTATCGCTCAATGTCGGCTCCCGCAATGCGCTCGGAAACGTTGCTGACGACATGCGCGACCGGGTGCTGGCGGTCAAACCCTTTTCCGACTTTGTCAGGCGCTGGCAAGCGCTGCAGGACAGCTCGCGTTCCAATCCAGAACGTATCGTCGTGATCGGCAGCGGTCACGCTGGCGTCGAGATCGCATGTGCCATGCGCGCGCGATGGAGCGGCGCCACTAGGGTTTCACTGGTGACCCGGTCCGCCCGAATCCTGAGTAGCGCGTCGGAATCGGTAAGCCATGCCGTCACGAAAAACCTTAAGCGTCGTGGCATTGATGTCGTTTACGGACACCAATACCTGGGGGCGTGCAATCGAGAGATTGAATTTCAACGCGGCACGGAGATCGTCCGCCTTGCGTGCGATCTGGCCGTGATCGCAACCGGCGCGCAGCCACCGCAATGGTTGACCGACAACGCCACACGCTATGCGGTGGCGACCGCCGCCGACGGTGGTGTTTTGGTCGATTCGAGCCTGCGCTCAGTGTCCCATTCCAACGTCTTCGCATCAGGCGACTGCGCCAGTTTCACCGATATTGTCGTGCCGAAGTCAGGGCTCCTTGCGCTGCGTCAGGCATCGACGCTCGCCGCACAGTTGACGGCTGCGGCTACGCAAGTGCAATGCGATGCGAGGTTCGCGCCACAAAAGCGCGGCCTTGCCATCTTGAACTATTGTGACGGCGAGGCCCATGCGACATGGGGGCGTTTTCAGGCAAGCGGACGCTGGGTTTGGCGATGGAAAGATCATATTGATCGCAAATTCATGCGGAGATTTCAGAACACATCCATTCAGTAGAAATCACCGCCAAGTCCGCGGCAGCTACCACCTTTCACCAGAAAAACCTTGCCCGACAATCCGGGCTCAGCGCAGACAGGCAGCTTTCTTCGCCAACAATGACTTTGCCAGCATGCAGTGAATGCCCTTCGAACCGTTGACTGTCTGCGTCACGCGCAAGTCTGCGGCGAGGGAGCACAGTGTGTACGCATCTTCTCTGGATAAACCCGCCACCTCGCCGATCAATACGATCATGTCGCGCAGGGCTGTTTCGACACAGCGATCAAGATCAGGATCCATACCCATCGTGATGTAGTGCGTGGGCGTTTGGGCGCGCGGGTAAGTGAACGTGAGGTCCTCGCGCAGGATGAAGGTAAAGCGGCCCTGAAGCGCAGTTTCGATCGCAGTGACGCAGACTTCGCCGTCGCCCTGCACAGCATGGCCATCACCACACGAGAACAAACCGCCTTCCACAAAGACGGGTAGAAACAGCGTCGCTCCAGCCACCAAGTCTTTGTTGTCAATATTGCCGCCGAAGGCGCGCGGCACAATGGATGTGACACGGCCCCAGTGGGTGCCGGCGCAGTTCCCATCACGCCGAAGAAAGGCGCTAGTGCCAGTTCCAGCCCCCAGGGCAGTCTGGCGGTTTTGGCCTTGAGATCGATGGGAATGTGCAACAGCCGAAACTCATCAAAGTCATTTGGCAGTGTGCCCGCGAGGGGCCGGATGCAAGGGGCTCGTTAAAACAGACGCTACCTGTTTGGTAGTTTTCACCGTATCGAGGACTCACTGAGTGGCACACGAACGGACTCCGCATAATTCCTGCGCAAGGCGCTCGGCGGGATCAGCTTCCCGACCCGGCTTTCATTGTCTTGTTCAGGAAGCTCACGAGCGCGGCGTTGAAACTGGCGTGAAACGCCGTCCGGTCGAAGCCGACGGCACTGGTGCATATGGCGGGAGCCATCGACGCGAGCGCAGGGCCGCAAGGTGCCAGAAAATCGTAATGTCCGGCATTGGCAACGACGTGATTGTCCGCCTCCTGAGGCAGCGCGAGCCTCACAGCTTCTGCATAGCGCGGGTGCGGAAGCACGACATCGTTATCGGCGCGCCAGAGTTGCACGGGCACCTTGACGTTCTTGAGCCCGTCCGGGGAGAACGCAAATCCAAGCGCGGGCGCGGCTACCACTGCGGCCTTGATGCGTGGATCGGCCGCACGGGCTGTTCTGGACGTGAGGGGCACCGCGAGATTGCCGCTGCTCTTCGCAATGAGCTGGCAGGCAAAGTCTTCGGGGTATTGGCGGCACTCTGGCCCGACTTTTGAAAAATCAGGAATGCCACCGATGCTCACCAGCGTGGTGAAGCCGCCCGCTGAGAAGCCGAACATGCCGATGCGCGACGGGTCGATGATCGCGCGGCCATCCCAGGCAGACAGCATGTGGTCGAGCACACGGCTGATCTGACGTGGCCGATCCATGACGTCGGCGCTGCGGCTCTTGTCCGCGTAGTTGTCGCCCGTGTGGGTGACCGCCACCACGACAAAACCGGCGTCCGCCAGCGCGATGGCGGTGTCGAAATGAACGAGGAACGAGCCAGCGTATCCATGAGAAATCACCACCAGCGGAAGGGCCTTGCCCTGCGCGACGCCGTTGACCGCAACGCTCATCGTCGTCGGACCCATCGCCAGCGGCTGGATCGTGGCCTGGCTCGGGTACCAGATGCCAATTTCCAGTGGCTTGCCATCAGGATCGGCGGCATAACCGTGTTGAAAGCCCGCAGCATTGACGCAAGTACAGGCAAGTGAAATGACGAGGGCAGTGATAGCAAACAATAGTTTTGATGTGAGCGTATTCATCGGTGATGACTCCTAAGTGCAGTTGAGTTGAGGAGAGCGATCTTATGCACTGCCCTACCGACGGTTTGAGTCGTTGCGACGAAGGGTGCCAATCGATGCGCCATGCGCCAACGGCGGTCGCGAGACGATGCGGCACGGCTCGCTACGGGTGAGCCCAAGCGGCCACTCCAGCGTCGTGTCACGGCAACAGGGGATCGGTGGATGCTTACGCATTACGGCGCGCGCTGTAGTTCCTACCAGTGATCGGACTCTGCCCCAGGAACTTCTTTTACCCACGGGCGCACGGCACTGGAAAGGGACGGGCATACTTATTCCATTTCCAAATCAATACTGACTTTGTCGCTTTCGCCTTGCCGTGCTCACGCACTGTCTGCGGCTCAGCTTCGCGTCACTATCGATTTGGAAACGGAATTAGGTATATCGACGCCCATCCTCGTTACCAAGCTGTTCGCCCCGCCACGCGTGGAGCAGGCTGTCTCGCGGTCGCGTCTGGTCGAGCGGCTGGACAGCGGTTTGGCGCGAAAGCTGACGCTGGTTTGCGCGCCTGCGGGCTTCGGCAAATCGTCTTTGCTCGGCGCATGGGCAGGCGGCTGCAATCGACCCTGCCCGTGGCTCTCGCTGGGTCAAGGAGAGCGGGATCTCCAGCAGTTCCTCGCCTATCTGGTCGCCGCTGTGCAGACCGTGGATGCCAGCGTCGGTGCCAGCGCATGGGCGCTACTGCAGACCACGCCGCCGCCTTCGGCCCCTTCTGTTTTGACCGCGCTGCTCAACGAAGTCGCTGATGACCTTGAATCCGTTCTGCTGATACTGGATGACTACCATCTGGTCGCCTGCAAGCCTGTCGACGAAGCTGCTGCTCGTAGTGATTGGCACCGGGATCGACGTAGTTCATGCCGTAGCGCATCGCGTTATAGAACAACACAGCGATCTTTCGTGCCGTTGCGGTCACCGCTTTGGCGTTACCAATGCGCGCAGCCAATCGACGATAGAACGCCCCCAGTGCGGTTTGCGTTCTGCCCACCGTCACCGCAGCGAGTCGCAGATGCGCGGTGACGCGGTTTGAACTCTTTCGCGTGTGCGCCGAGAGCACCTTGCCGCCACTGATCTTGCAGCCCGGCGCCAATGTCAGCCAGGAGGTGAAATGCTTAGCCGTCTTCCAGCGCGATAGATCAGTGCCGCATTCCGCCACCAGACGCAGCGCCAGAAACGGCCCGATGCCGTGAATTTGCGTCAAGTCCGTGCCCGTCAACTGATACATCGCCGCACGCACATCGAAGTTGACCTCGTTGGGCTGCTTGGTGCGATGCTTCGGCTTGGGTATCGGTGCCTCGGGTATCTCACGCGAGAGGTTCATTAACGCTACAGCCTTCTCGATTTCAGCGTCGCATTCGGCCACGCAGCGCTGATAGAAATCGTAAAGCGCAAGGGCTTGCGAGAGCGCAAACACGTGCTCGGGCTGATAGTTTCCGTTGAGTGCTGCAAGCATCACGTCATGGCTGGCCTTACAGCGGCTATCAATTAGCGCCGAGAGCACGTCGGCGTCACGCTCGCCGGCGACGATGGCACGCAATATCTTCATGCCGCTGACACCGGTAATGTCACTCAACACATGATGGACTTGCAGGTTCATCAGCGTGAGCGCCTTTTGCATGTGCTGGATGGGGGCTGCGGCGTGGTCAAGGTGGCGCTCGCGGGCTCGCAGGTACACGCGAAGTGCAGCAATTTCGCGGCCGGGCCGGAAGCTCGCTCGCAACAAACCACAGGCGTGAAGCCGCTGCAGCCACTGCGCGTCGTTGACGTCACTCTTCCTGCCCGGCACCGCGCGGGCTTCGCGCGCGTTGGCCAGCACAACTTCAAGGCCCTTTGAGTCGAGCACCTCGAAGGCCGCGACCCAATACACGCCGGTGGACTCCATCACGACGGTCTTGATGCCGACGCTCACCAGCCATTCGGCCATACGCACCACGTCGCCGGTGAACGCTTGAAAGGTTTGCACCGGTTGATCGGCCAGCTCGGGGCTCACGGCTGCGACGTGAAAGC
>JBBRVM010000038.1:0-13631 GCA_038246865.1 Burkholderiales bacterium | reverse complement strand
CTTTGGTTCGTTCCCGGCGCGCAAAAATCCAGAGGCTGTGGTGCGCGCGTTCCAGCTCGCTTTTCCAACACCAGCACCCGACGAACGCGACGTTTGTCTCGTTATCAAATGCCAGCGAGCGCATACCATTCCTGCCGCCCGAGCTGCGCTGCTAGCTTCAATTGGTGAAGATGCGCGCATCATTTTGCTGGATCGTTCACTCTCGCGTGATGCCGTGACCGGACTGCAAACAGTCATCGACTGCTACGTCTCGTTGCATCGATCCGAGGGCCTGGGTCTGGGTATGGCTGAGTGCATGGCGCTCGGCAAGCCGGTGATTGCCACCGCCTATTCGGGCAACATGGAATTCATGAATGAAGACAACAGTCTGCTCGTCGATTATTCGCTGATACCAGTCAAGGAAGGCGACTATCTTGACTGGCGCAATCAGCGCTGGGCCAACGCCGACGTTGCGCACGCGGCGGCCCATATGCGCCGTGTTTTCGATGATCGGAGATTTGCAGAAGCGCTGGGTCGGACCGCGCAGCGCACCATCCTGACCGAGTTTTCTGCGGCAAGCGTTGGCGCGCGTATTCAGCGTCGCCTGGCCCAGATTAATTCGATACGCATGTAACCGGTGCGCCGTCGACCACGACATCGCGTAATACAAGCGACAATTGCGGCATGAGATTTTTCAAGTACCACGCTCTGGGCAACGATTATCTGGTGATCGACCCCGTTGATCATGCGCAGGAATTTACACCCGGAGAAATCGTTCGTATCTGCCATCGCCACTTTGGCATTGGTTCCGATGGAGTCTTGTGGGGGCCGCTGCCGACGTTGGACGGTGCGCCGTTCTCTCTGCGAATCTTCAATCCTGACGGAAGTGAAGCGCAAAAGAGCGGCAATGGACTGCGTATTTTTTGTCGGTATTTGTTTGATCAGGGCAAAGTGGATCACACGCCTTTCAAGGTTCATACGCGTGGTGGCGTGGTGCAGGCGACTGTGCACGGGCAAGGCCAGCGCGTGACGGTCGAATTGGGTGCCGTGAGCTTTGATTCCGCACGGATTCCTGTGGCGGGTGCGCGGCGTGACGTCGTACGTGAGACGCTCTCGGTGGGTGACGAAACGATAACGTTCACCGGTGCAACGATTGGCAATCCGCATTGCGTTGTCGAGCGCCCCAACACCTCGAAGGATGACGTACATCGCCTCGGCCCGTTGATCGAGACGCATGCTCTCTTCCCCGAGCGCACCAACGTGCAGTTTTTGACGGTGCAAGACCGCAGCAGTATCGCCATTGAAATCTGGGAGCGCGGCGCGGGCTATACGCTGGCGTCGGGCTCCAGCTCAAGTGCAGCGGCCGCGGTGGCGCATCGGCTGGGGCTGGTGGATCGCAGCGTCACGGTACACATGCCGGGCGGTACGATTGCCATTGAAATTGGTGACAATTACGCGATTACGATGACCGGTCCGGTGACCCATGTGGCCGACGGCACGCTCGATGAAGATTTGCTGGAGAACTTGTGATGACTGATACCAATGGTGCAAATGACGCAAACGACGTCAAGGCCGACGACGTAGCTGCCTGGTTAAAAGCCAACCCGGATTTTTTCATGGCGCATTCGGATGTGTTCTCCACAATGCGGGTGCCGCATCCGGAAGGAGGTCACGCGATCTCGATGGTGGAGCGGCAGTTGATTTCTCTGCGTGAACGCAATGCCAAGCTTGAAAAACAACTCTCGGAGTTGATCGGCTATGGTCAGCACAACGATAGTCTGATTGAGAAGTTACATCGACTGACGCTCGCCCTGCTACGCGCCGGGGACGCCGAAATGACGCTGGCCGTGGTGCATGAGAGCCTGCGCTCCGACTTCGCGATTCCGTTTTCGGCGACGCGCTGGTGGGGCGAACCGATCAGCGCTCATCCGCTCGAAGAGGCGAACCTGTGTTCTTCGGAGCTCAAGAGCTATGTCGCAGGGCTCGACCGGCCCTATGTCGGGCCCAACGCAGCGCACGAATCGCGCGGGTGGCTCGGCGAAGGAAGTTCGGAAGCACAGTCGTTTGCGTATGTGCCACTCCAGGATGGCGGCGTAAGCGGTGTGTTGATGCTGGCGAGCGACGACACGGAGCGATTTACGCCCGACATGGCGACCGACGTATTGACGCGGCTGGCGCATCTGACCAGCGCTGCGCTTGGCCGCTTTGCGATGCATCCGGCGGGCGGATAGAGGTACGGAGAAATTGCGATGGAAGCGAACCGTGAAGCACTGGATCGTTTCGCGCAAAGCCTGAAAGCACGAGGCTCACCGCAGACTGAGGCGCGATATGTTCGCGCTTGTGAATCACTCATCGCAGCGGCAGACACGACGCCGCTAGGTCAACTGAAACGGCACGACATTCAGCGTGCGCTGGCCAAACTTCACGCCAGCGGCCTGGCACCGCGCACGCTGGCGGTCACGCTCTCCGCGTGGCGCAGCTGGTTTCGCTATTTGGGAAAGACGGATGCGTCGGTGAGTTCCAAAATATTCACCGGGCTAAAAGCGCCCAAAGCCCCGAAACGGTTACCCAACGCGTTAACCGAGACCGAGGCCGTTCGTCTGGTAACCCCGCTGGAAATGCCGCAGGACGCCAGGAAATCATCGGCAAGCTCGGCGCGAGATCAGGCGATGTTTGAAGTGCTCTACGGGTGCGGCATCCGCATCGGTGAATTGATTGGTCTGGACGTTGCCGACGTTAATCTCGCGAACGGTGAAATTCGCGTGTTCGGCAAAGGCCGCAAAGAGCGTGTAGTGCCGATCGGTGCGCCTGCGTGCGGCGCAATTGAAGCGTGGTTGAGTGAGCGTTCTCGCAGCCATGGGCAAAGGCCCGAGGTCGCTTTGTTTCTTGGTGCACGCGGCGAACGCATCAGCGCGCCAGTGGTGCGCCGCACACTGAAATCTCGCGCGCTGGAGCGTGGCATTTCATCGCATGTTTATCCGCATCGCTTGCGCCATTCCTTCGCGTCGCATGTGCTGCAAAGTTCGGGCGACTTACGTGCGGTGCAGGAGCTGATGGGCCACGCCAGCATTGCTTCAACCCAAGTCTACACGCATCTGGATTTTCAGCACCTGGCGAAGGTCTACGATCAGGCACATCCGCGTGCGCGAAAGAAGCCGACTACCCCTTAGTGTCCATTCGTGATGCGCGCAGCGCCTTCATCCGTTTTGCTCGCGCCACCACGGGCCGCAGCCACAAATAGTTGGTCAACCAATATCCGTTGATCGCGAACCACGCTCCCATCACCGGCAGCCCGAGCACCAGCGGCCAGCCGAGCGCCTGTACCCATTCGGAGAGCGCGCTCACCCAACCGGGGCTGCCAAATCCGATGTCTGCGAAGGCTGGCATGACATGGACGCCGGGAATGAGTGTGTCGCCAATGTGAAAGGCGGCAATATAGAGCGGCACAATCGTCAGCGGATTGGTATAGAAAGTCGCCACTACCCCCGCCACGATGTTGCCTCGGAAAAGCGAGCAGATGATAACCGTCGCTGCCACCTGTAAAGGCCCCGGAATCAAGCCGCATAGCAAGCCAATCGCAACGCCCGCCGCAAGAGGACGGCGGGTGAACGAGAGCAGGTCATGACGATCCAGCCACGGCTTTGCCCAGGCGAGCATCGGCCGGTCAAACTCGGCCAGTACTCGCGGCTCGAGCGAACGAAACCAGCGCTTAATTCGCACGACCTACTTTCCAGCGACCGATTTGCGGGTGCTGCGCGTGCTGTACAGCGACGCGAAAATCGACGCGGCAATCAGCGCGGCGGTCACACTCAGCGCCACGGCAATCGGAATCTTGTAAACGTCGAGCAACAGCATTTTCGTTCCGATGAAAATCAACACCAACGCCAATCCGTACGCCAACAAGTGGAAGCGATCAGCCAGATCCGCGAGCAGGAAATACAGCGCCCGTAGTCCGAGGATCGCAAAAATATTGGCCGTGAGTACGATGAACGGGTCTTTGGTGATGGCAAAAATGGCAGGAATCGAGTCCACCGCAAAAATTATGTCGGTGGTTCCGATCATCACGAGCACCACAAATATCGGCGTGTAGTGTTTGACCCCGCCGATCATCGTGGACATTTTTTCGCCATCGAAGTGCGTCGTAATTTTCATGCGTTTGCGCAACAAATTGAGCACGGGATTTTGTGTAATATCCGGCTCCTTGCCTGCAGCGAGCCACATTTTCACGCCCGTGAATACAAGAAAGGCGCCGAACACGTAAAGCAGCCAGTGAAACTGTTCTAGCAGCCATGCGCCCATCAAAATCAAAATCGCGCGCAACACAATGGCACCGATGATGCCAATAATGAGCGCGCGTTTCTGAAACTCAGCCGGAACGGCGAAGTACGAAAAGATCATCAGGAACACGAAGATGTTGTCGACCGACAAACTCTTTTCAACCAGATAGCCGGTGATAAATTGCATCGATACCGTGTTGGCTGTCTCCCGGCCCTGTGAACCATCAAGATACCACCACAACAACGCCACAAAAACGAACGAGAGCGAGAACCATAAAAGGCTCCAGCCCACGGCCTCCTTCGTGGTGACCTTATGCGCGCCCTGCTTTTCCATGACCAGCAAGTCAATAGCAATCGCAATCACAACGAACGCTGCGAAACCCGTCCACATCCACCAGGTGCCAATAGTCTCCATGTTATTGCTCCGACTGGCTGGTCAGTAAGGACGGGGTCTCGTTTAATCCAAGGCGCTTCTGACGCTTGCGCCACGTGAACGCACCAAGAATGGCTACGGTGAGAATCGCGCCGCTCAATTCATCGAACCAGCTGTGCGCAGGCAAGTACGGTGTGAGCAATTTCTCATCAAGGATCATTTGCGTGGCCGTCCAGATCAACACGCCGCAACCGATGGTGATGATCTGCGGAAAACGATCCACCCATTTCAGAACGAGTGTTGATCCCCAGACCATAATCGGCACGCTGATGAGCAGACCGAGCACCACAAGCAGAAAACTGCCCTGCGCCGCACCGGCGACACCCAGCACATTGTCCACGCCCATGAGTGCGTCAGCCACGATGATGGTCTTGATCGCACCCCAGAAGCCATTTTTGACACCCGTATGTTCGTCACCGTGATCGCTTGAAGGATTCATCAGTTTGTAGGCAACTGGCAGCAGCAGCAAGCCGCCCGCAAGCATCAGTCCCGGAATTTTTAGCAGCCAGACAATGCCCAGCGTGAACGCGATACGAATGATGATCGCACCCGCCGTACCCCAGAGGATCACCCGTTTTTGCAGATGCGCGGGGACGTTGCGAGCGGCGAGACCGATAACGAGCGCGTTGTCACCTGCCAGCACAAGGTCGATGACAATGATGGTCAACAGCGCCATCAAGAAGGTGGTTGAGAGGATTTCCATTGTTGTTTTTGTTGAGCTTCTGACGTTCCGAGGTTTCTAGGTCACGAGCACGCGACACCGGGCGCAGCCAACAACGGACTTCGAAAGAAGCGCCTTCGCCAGTGCATCCGCGCATACTGCGCGCTTGCGTTCAAGTGGCGAAGGTCTTGCCTGACAGATGCTCACCCATTGGGCCCGCCCGGTTGCGGATCATCTGCCCACCCGCACCGGAGGCACGCAAGATGAATCATTAACGTTCATTGCATGCACTCGTATTGACGACACGGATGTGGGAGCTACTCCCCTTCAACCCGCCATTTTGGCATGAAGTGCGAAAAATCCCGAGACCATTTATTAGCCGCTTATCGGCTGAAACGCCCGTTTTATGGGGGTTTCAACTATTTTTTTTAATTTGCGACTTTGTAGTTAATCCGGCTTCAGCCCATATTCAGCAGGGCTTCCAGACAAAAGCTATAAAACGCAGATTTGGCCTCCGAACCGGATCAGGATGCGGCGAAAGACATCATCGTTGCGGCTGCTACATCAGGGGAGCCCGGTGCCGATTTAGGGACACCTATGCGTGTCTGTTGTAGCCGGTCACATCATTTCTGGATTTGCGGCAACCGGCCCAAAAAGCCCTTGAGGAGTGCTGGCCTTTGCATAGAATCAAAGCAAATACCCACTCACCCCGCATTCCCCGCCCCCTATGTCCCTTACCGCCGCCACCGCGTCTGATCGCGCGCAGATTCTTGCTGACTCGCTGCCCTACATCCGACAATTTCACGACAAGACCATCGTCATCAAATACGGCGGTAACGCCATGACCGATCCGCTGTTGAAGAAGAGTTTTGCCTTCGATGTGGTGATGCTGAAGCTAGTCGGCATGAACCCGGTGGTAGTGCACGGCGGTGGCCCGCAGATCAATGACATGCTCGGCAAAACCGGCAAAAAAGGAACCTTCATCCAGGGCATGCGTGTGACCGATGACGAAACGCTCTACGTTGTTGAAGCAGTGCTCGGTGAATTGAATCAGGAGATCGTCGGCCTCATCAATCAGGCCGGTGGTCAGGCGGTCGGACTCAACGGTCAAGACGCGGGCTTCATCCGCGCGAAAAAGATGATGGTCGAGAGCGAAACGGAAAAGGGCAAGATGCTCGACATCGGTTTTGTCGGTGACATTTACAACATCGACCCGACGTTGATCAATCACCTCGACAAGGCCGATTTCATTCCCGTGGTAGCGCCGATTGGTGTCGGCGAGGACGGTCAGGCTTACAACATCAATGCTGATCTGGTTGCCTCTGAACTGGCGCAAACGCTCAAGGCTGAGAAGCTGGTGCTGATGACCAACACCCCTGGCGTGCTCGATAAAGGCGGCAAGCTGCTGACCGGCTTGACCTATACCGAGATCAACCGGCTGTTTGAGGATGGCACGATCAGCGGCGGCATGAAACCAAAGATTCAGGGCGCGCTCGACGCTGTACAACATGGCGTGAAGACATCTCACATCATTGATGGTCGGGTTGAACATGCGCTGTTGCTGGAGATTCTCACGTCGGAAGGCGTGGGCACAATGATTCGCGCAGAGTAGTCGACGAAAAATCGTGACGCTAACAGCAGGAGTGCTGTAGAGTTCGAAAAAAGGGGAACGGCTGATGGCACTGAAACCGGGTGAACGTAAGACCCAGATCCTGCAAACGCTGGCGACCATGCTTGAGCAGCCGCAGGGGGAGAAGATTACGACTGCTGCGCTCGCGGCGAAAGTTGGTGTGTCTGAAGCCGCGCTCTACCGCCATTTCGCTAGCAAAGCGCAGATGTTTGAAGCGCTCATCGAATTCATCGAAGAATCGGTGTTCACTCTGGTGAATCAGATCGCTCAGACTGAACGCGATGGTCGCGCGCAAGTGCAACAAATCGTTTCCATGCTGCTCAACTTCGCCGAAAAAAATCCCGGTATGGTGCGCGTTTTGATTGGCGATGCGCTGGTTAACGAAGATGCTCGCTTGCAAGTTCGCATCAATCAGTTAGTGGATCGCGTCGAGTCCTCACTCAAGCAGGCGCTGCAGCTCGTGAGTGTCGGCACGGCGGGTACTGCGCAAGTATCGACGGCGGCACATGCCAACGCGCTCACCGCGTTTGTTGTGGGTCGCTGGCAGCTTTACGCGAAGTCTGGTTTCAAGCGCTCACCCGGCGAGTATTGGTTAGAGCAGGCGGCATTTTTTCGGGTCTAGCCGAGCGATGGGTGAGCGGCTGATTTTGCAGCGCCAATCAATACGCACGTCGGGGGCCTCAGCCTTTGAGTCCGCTCGCGGTCAGGCCGCCAACGACACGGTCACGAAAAATCGCAATCACAACAGCCACCGGCACGATGGCGGCGACTAGCGCGACCGAAATGATGGGCCAAGGGAACGTGAATTCTCCCTGATACAACGTGATTCCGAGGGGCAGCGTACACATTGCTGCACTGGAATTGAGTGACAACGCCAGTAGGAATTCATCCCAAGCATTCGCAAAGGCAAGAAAGCTGGCCGTAAACACGCCCGGCGCCGACAACGGCAACACTACGCGCCATAGCGTCTCGAAGCGCGTACAGCCATCGATCATTGCGGCGTTTTCAAGGTCGCGTGGAATGCTCTGGAAAAAACTCACCAGAATCAACGTGCAAACGGGTAGATTAAGCACCACGTACGGAAACACCAAAGCCATGTAGCGATTGAGCCAGCCCAGTGCTCGCATGGTCTCAAAGATCGGCACCAACAGCGTGACCAGCGGAAACATCGATGAAGCGATGATTGCCGTCAGCATCAACTGACGGTGCTTCAAATTGAGCCGCGCAATCGCATAGGCGGCGAATGAGGCGACTACGATTCAACGTATTTTTTTCGCTGGTTGGTGGTCTCCGACCTACTTTCCGGACGCGTTCTACGTCTTCAAGCGAAGCCAGCAGCCAGAGATCAAGCGCTTTCCCGGACGATCAGTTGACAGCCGAGATCAAGCGTCTCGCTGCCGCACTCTGAGTCGGTGAATCGTCGCAGTAAGTGGTCGGCAACCGCGCGCCCAATTTCGGCACGCGGCGGGCGGATCGTCGTCAGCTTCGGTACGCAGTGGGCGGCAAAATCAAGGTCACCGAACCCAATCAGCGCGATGTCCTGCGGCACACGTAGTCCGCGCCGTTGGCATTCGAACAACGCACCGAGCATCGCGGCATCATTGGAAAAGAACACCCCGTCGACATTTGGAGAAATCTTTAGCAAAGCGTCCATGGCACTTCCGCCTTCCTGGACGCTAGCACGCTCCTTCATGTTGTACTCCCCAGCTAGCTTGCCGCCGCTCGCTTCTACAGTTTCCGCAAATCCCGCGCGCCGCTGGTTGGCACGGCGATCACTATCCAGAGCCGCACCAATGAACGCGATTTGCCGACAGCCACGCGCATGGAGATGCCGTGCCGCCGCTTGACCCGCAGCGCGATGAGAGAAACCCACCAGAGAATCAAGCGGGTTGTCGCCAAGCTCCCACATCTCGACAATGGGCAGATCAGCGCTGATCAGTCGTTTCCTTGTGCCTCGGCTGTGGAACTGCCCCGTCAGCACCATGGCCGACGGCGACCAAGACAAAAACGAATCGACCAGAGCCTCCTCACGCTCAACGGAATACCCGCTGTTGCCCAACATAATTTGATAGCCATGCACCTCAAGGCGCTCGGTCATCGCTTCAATCGTCGCAGCAAAAAACGAGTTAACCAACGATGGCACGATGACGCCAATCGTGCGGGTGTGCGCGGCAGCGAGCCCACCCGCCATGCGATTGGGCACGTAAGCGAGCTCCGAAACTGCATGATTAACGCGCATGCGCAACGCGCTGGAAACCGCTTCTGGGTTTCTAAATACGCGTGAAACAGTCGCCGTAGAGACGCCTGCGAGCGCCGCGACGTCTGCCATTTGGATGCGCCCAGTGCTGCGCCTAACTGCACGAACTGGGGTTTCAGTAGAGATCGTCATCGGAATCGAGGGCAATGGGGACATGTTTCGGCGGCCAGGAAACAGTTCGCGCTCAAAAAGGATCCTAATTTAGTTAGCGTTTGCATCTTAAAACATTCTTTAACGCATTGAATGATAAACAGTTATTTTGCTATTTCATTTTATTTGTAAGCGCTATCATCATTGTTGGTCGATTTCGATTATCATTCTGTGGCTGGTGCTACGGCCTAGCAATAAGCTCATAGCTTCATTTCGTTGTCGATAACCTACTTCTGAGAAAAATCACCCGATGGCCAGCGTAAAGCTCCAACAACTGGTCAAGTACTACGGCGATGTCAAGATCGTTCATGGCATCGATCTGGACATTGCGGACAACGAGTTTGTGGCATTGGTCGGCCCATCTGGTTGCGGAAAAAGCACGTCGCTAAGGATGATCGCAGGCCTCGAAGACATTAGTGAGGGTCAGGTGCTGATCGACGGTGTTGTGGTGAATGAACTGGCCCCCAAGGATCGCGACATCGCCATGGTGTTTCAGGATTACGCGCTCTACCCACACATGAGCGTTTATGAAAACATGTCATTCGGCCTGACTGTACAAAAGGTGCCGAAGTCAGAGATTGATTCGCGGGTGCGCGATGCCGCCGCGATCCTGAACATCACCAATCTTCTTGAGCGCAAGCCGAAGCAGTTGTCCGGTGGCCAACGCCAGCGAGTGGCGATGGGTCGTGCCATCGTGCGCCGCCCCAAGGTGTTTCTGTTTGACGAACCGCTGTCGAATCTGGACGCGCAACTGCGGGTGCAGATGCGCACGGAAATCAAAAAGTTGCATAAGCGAATTGCCACCACTGTCGTGTACGTGACCCACGATCAGGTGGAAGCGATGACGCTCGCCGACAAAATTGTGGTGATGCGCGACGGTCGGATTGAGCAGGCAGGCACGCCGGATGAGGTTTACAACCACCCGTGCTCAGTGTTCGTCGCTGGTTTTATTGGCTCGCCAACAATGAATTTCGTGCGCGGCCGACTCAGCGTGCAGAGGGCGTGCATTACTCTCATGGACGGCGCGAGTGGTATTTCTGTGCCAATAAACGCGACTCAGGCCGCCCGATACGCCGCGCACGACGAGACCGATGTCATCGTTGGCGTCCGACCAGAAAATATTACGCTCGCATTGAGCGATGCGGACGGATTTACCGCACTGACTGATGTGGTTGAACCGCTCGGTTCGGACACGCTGTTGTTCTTCTTGATTGGGAACAGCGAAATGATCGCGCGTTTGCCGCCGTCCACGAAGGCTGCGTCTGGAACTGCGATCCGATTGAGCATCGACAGTGCGCATCTGCACTTGTTTGACCCCGTCACCGAGCGCGTGCTGGCATGACCACGAATTTCGGACTGGTCGGCTATGGTCTCTGGGGCAAACACCATGCGCGCGCCATCCGGGCAAGCTCGCATTGCCGACTCGCCGCTATCGCATGTGCGTCGGCAGCAACGGCCGCTATTGCTCGTTCGGACTTTCCAGACGTCCCGGTCGTCATTGGTTATCAAGCCCTTCTCGATCTGCCGCAGGTCGATGCCGTTGATATCGTGGTCCCCAATGACTTGCACGCCGAGATAGCCACGGCAGCGCTTGCCAGCGGACGCAATGTGCTGCTGGAAAAGCCATTGGCGCTCACGCTGGCCGAATGTGACCGCATTATCGAAGCGGAACACCGAGCTGAGCGTACGCTGTCGGTCGTGCATCAGTTTCGCCTGTCAACCCAATGGGGTCGCATTAAAACGATGATTGATGCGGGCGATATTGGCGAGCCCCGCTACGCTAGCGTGAGCCTGTTTCGATTTCCTTTCCGGCCCGGCTCCGATGGTTGGCGCTACCAGAGAGCGCGGGTAGGCTCATGGATTCTTGAAGAGCCTGTGCACTTCTTTGATAGTGTGATGTGGTATTTCGATTCTCTTGGCGACCCAATTTCTGTGAGCGCAGTTGGCAACTCGCGGCAACCCGAGGCAGGTCTTGTCGACAACTTCAGTTGCGTGCTGCGCTGGTCAGGTGGTGCTTACGCGACCATCACCCAAACACTCACCGCGTTTGAAAACCATCAGACGGTCGAAGTGGTCGGAACACAAGGATCAATTCGCGCATGGTGGTCTGGCGCGTCAGACCGCACCCCGTATCCCACTTTTGAGCTCAAGCGTAGTGTTCGCGGTGGAACGTCCGGCGAAGTCGTCGACATCGGCCCCTCGGGCGAGGTCGTGGAACTAGCTGAGACGTTTGCACGAATCGACGGCGCGTTCTCAACACATCAACCACTAGTATCCGCCAAAGAAGCCCGAAAAAGAATTGTTGTTTGCCTAGAAGCCGAGCGTGCATTGGCCTCAGAAATGCCTGTGTCGCTCAGCTTCTAAAGAAGCTACTTAAAGTTCCATTCCGTATCTACACACGTCACACAATGAAGGAGGAAATTCATGTCTACGAAACTATCGCTCGGTCACCTCTCAGCAGGCGTCAAGCTCCTACTGGCATCGCTTGTCGTCGGCGCAACGCTTGCTGCCGCACCGGTTCAGGCACAACAAAAAAAGATCAGCTTCTTAACGTGGAACATCGCTGATCAGTAGGAGTTGTTCAAAGAATGTATTGCCGACTTCAAAAAGATTCGACCTGACGTTGACGTTGAATGGCTCGACAAGAAGGGGCCAGAGTTTCCAGCGTACTATCAAACACAGATCATTGCTGGAACGCCACCGGACATCATCAATACTCAAGGCGGTCTATGGCTAGAGTACGCCGCAGCGGGCGGGTTGGTCGATCTGACGCCGTTGATGGCAAAAGATCGGGACGTACGAGCCCGTTTTAACGCGGACTATTTGGGCAACTGGACGTACGAAAACAAGAACTACATGTTGCCGTTCTACATCAGTAAAACGCTCCTGTTCTACAACAAAACGATGTTCAAGGAGGCTGGGCTAACCGGACCACCGCAATCCTTTGAACAAATGATGGAGTTCGCGGCCAAGATGTCGAAGGGTGACAAGACAGGCATGCTGACGCTGAACTTCGACTGGCTGTACTGGCCGATGTTCAAGATGAATGGCGTTGAACTCCTCACCCCAGACTTGAAGAAAGCGGCGTTTAACACGCCGAAAGCCGTGCAGGTGCTCGATGCGCTGGCGAAAGCCACCGCGAGTGGCGGCATCAACAAGGTGTCTTGGACAGGGCGCTGGGTAGAACCGAACGGCGCCTTCGCAGCAGGCAACGTCGGTATGTTGCATGCGCATTCCCCAGCGTTCTTTTTCATTCGCGGTCAGGCACCCTGGCTCAACGCGGACACGTTCGGCGTGGCGCATGTGCCAGGCGCATGGTCGACGCCTAACTCACATGGCTGGGGCATCTCCAAAGGATCAAAGCATCCGGACGCCGCATGGGAATTCCTGAAAATGATCACCAGCGAAAAAGCAACGACAAAGTTCAGCGAACGACGTAAGGTTTTGACCGGAAACATCGCCTCCGACAAGACCACGCTCGACAAAATGCGAAAGGACGACCCACTCGCGGCATCGGTTCTGCAAACCCAAATCGAGCACACCGATAAGCTGACCGGAAACTGGCGTTTGGCCAACGATTCGCGCGTCAAAGAAGCGTTCTATCCTGAGATTCAGAATGCCGTGCTCGGCCGTAAAACAGCAGCCGAAGCGCTGAAAGACGCCGAGGTCAAAGTGAACCGGGCGCTGGTGCGATAACTCAAGCCGACTGCGCTGACATGTCGAAATCACTCGCCCCAATGCAAAAGACGCAGGCCCCGCGCAGCGCGCCGCGCGCAGGCGCTAAAGGGCGTCGTGAACTGATTCTGGTGTGGGTATTTCTACTGCCATCACTAGTGGTTTTTTTCCTGTATCGGATTTTGCCGCTAGTGTGGAACGCAGTGCTATCGGTTCAAAAATTCTCGCTGTTTGGTGAGAACTCGTGGATCGGCTTTGAGCACTATCGATACATGTTCGAGGACGACGTTTTCTGGACGTCACTGTGGAACACGTTGATCTACATTGCAAGTGCGCCCATCGGCATTGTGCTGGCTCTGGCCGTGGCGCTGATGGTCAATTCCGAGGTGCGGGGCCGCAATATCTACCGTACCGTCGTGTTCCTGTCGTACCCGTTGATGACGGTCGCTGTTGGCATCATTTGGCGCTGGATGTACGACGAAAAGGTAGGACTCTTTAATTTTGTGTTGCGCTCGCTCGGCATCATCGACACACCGCTGGCGTTCCTTCAATCCTTCGAGTGGGTACTT
>JBBRVM010000037.1:0-13653 GCA_038246865.1 Burkholderiales bacterium | reverse complement strand
GCTACGGCGTCGCCCATTGCCATGTAGGCGTCGTTATAGCGCTCGGGCAACTGGTAGTTGTCGGGCGCGCCCATGAGTCGTGCCGCCTCGCGCGCAGTGAGCAAGCGGCAGCGCCAGCGTCCGCCTCTGCGAAGTACGAGGAGTTGCCGACTGCTTCCGCCTTCGGGAGTACGCAGGCAACCGGCAGTGTCGTCAAACCGGAGCTCGAGCGTTTGTACACCGTTGCGGGTGCGTCGATATCCCGGCGCGACAAACGGCGTTTCTGCAGGGATCGCATCCAGAATCGCGCGATGGTGCGGGGCGATCAGGGCGATGTTGCGCGCTTCAATTTCAGGCGCCGGAAACGGCGCATCCCAATCAATTAAAGCGGAGAGGGGTGAGCGCCTAAGTTGCGGGGGTGTGGCGTCCCACCAAACGAAGTCGTCCAGCGCCGCGCTAGCGCGGCGCAGAGATTCGTTATGCAACCACCCAGGGTTTGAAGCAACAAGGGGCTGCGGAATTGCAATTGATTTGTCTACCGCGATGACGAAAACCCGCACGCGCGATTGCGGCAGCCACATCGACGCATCGACGACTATCGCACCGACTGCATACCCGCGATCTGCCAACGCTCGATGCAACGCTCGATAATGCGCGCCCCGCGCCGTCGCGATTAGACCCACCACATTTTCAGCAACTAACACCGGCGGGCGGCAGTGCATTTCATCGACGATACGTAACCATTGCCATACGAGCCCGCTGCGCGGCGCGTGGATACCGCCAGTTGCGCCCGCCAAAGAAAGATCCTGACACGGAAACGAGGCCCACATCATTTCAGTGGTCGGCAAGTCGGCACCGCGCACATCCTCAATAGAACCCAAAGTGAAATGATTGCTTCCGTGATTGGCCGCATAGACCGCAGCTTTTTTTGCTGAGATGTCATTCGCCCAAACGCAGTTGAAGTTTGTTTTGAGTGCGTGTGAAACGAGGCCGCTGCCAGCGAAAAAATCGAGGAATTCGGGGCGGGCGGGTTCAGCGTGCCCAAACCGCTCGCGCGCAGCGTCCACTCGGGTGTTTGCACCCAAAGGTGTTGGGAAGGCGAAAGCGACGGTTTGATTCACGATGCCTATATGTTAGACGATACTGTATTTATGAGCAGTATCCGTGACGAATTTTCTGCGCCGCGCGCGACTGTGAGATTGAGCACGAGCGGTGCTTGTCAATCCATCTTCCGCAACTGCGGAAACAAAATAACGTCCCGAATCGCTGGTGAATTCGTGAACAGCATCACCAGCCGATCAATGCCGATCCCCTCGCCCGCTGTCGGCGGCAAGCCGTACTCCAACGCCTTGATGTAGTCCGCGTCGTAGAACATGGCTTCTTCGTCGCCGGCGTCTTTGGCTTTGGTTTGCGCGTGGAATCTGGCGGCTTGATCTTCGGGGTCGTTGAGTTCGCTAAAGCCGTTGCAGATTTCGCGGCCGGTGATGAAGAGCTCGAAGCGGTCGGTCACGTCCGGGTTCGTGTCGTTGGCGCGCGCGAGGGGCGACACGTCGGTGGGGTGCGCCATGATGTAGGTGGGCTGAATCAATTTCTCTTCGGTGTTGGCTTCGAACAGTTTGAGTTGCAGCACGCCGAGGCCGTCGCTGGCGCGCACCTCCGTGCCCGAGCGCTTAACCGCGTTGCGCAGGAACTGCATGTCGTTCAACTCTGCTTCGGTGTAGTGCGGGTTGTACTTCATGATCGCTTGCGCCATCGTCAGGCGGTCGAACGGTTTGCCGAGGTCGATGTCGAGTTCACCGAACTTGATGGTGGTGCTGCCGAGCACGGCTTGCGCGCATTCGCGGAACAGCGTTTCGGTGAGATCCATCAGGTAGTTGTAGTCCTGATACGCCTCGTAAAACTCGAGCATGGTGAACTCGGGGTTGTGCCGCGTGCTGGTGCCTTCGTTGCGGTAATTGCGGTTGATCTCAAATACTTTTTCGAAGCCGCCAACGGTCAGGCGCTTCAGATATAGCTCGGGCGCAATGCGCATGTACATCTGCTGATCGAGCGCGTTGTAATGTGTGATGAAGGGCTTGGCCGCTGCGCCGCCGGGGATCGTGTGCATCATCGGTGTTTCGACTTCAAGGTAGCCGCGCTGCACGTAAAAATTGCGGATGAAGGCGATCATCTTCGAGCGAATTTCGAAGGTGCGACGCGACTCCGGGTTCATGATGAGGTCAACGTAGCGCTGACGATATTTCATCTCGGTGTCGGTGAGGCCGTGGAATTTTTCCGGCAGCGGGCGCAACGCTTTGGTGAGCAGTCGCAGCGTTTTGACCTTGATCGAAAGCTCGCCTTTTTGCGTCTTGAACATCGTGCCCGTTGCGCCGAGGATGTCGCCCATGTCCCAGTGTTTGAACGCTTCGTGCACGTCAGCGCCAACACCGGCATCGTTGATATAAAGCTGGATGCGGCCCGACATGTCCTGCACCGTGGCGAACGATGCGCCACCCATCACGCGCTTCAACATCATGCGGCCAGCGATGGTGACGGTCACGTTCAGCGCGTCTAGTTCTTCTTTTGTTTTGTCGCCATAGGCTGCGGCGAGATCGGCGGCGAGATGTTCACGGCGGAAATCGTTCGGGAAGGCCTGACCCTTTTCGCGAAGCGCCGTGAGTTTGGCGCGGCGCTCGGCGATGATGTGGTTTTCGTCGTGGGGCGGGGCGGGGGTGTTGTCAGTTGTCATGGGTGACCGAAGTGATTCTTAAATTTTTAGCGCAATGGTTTGCGTGGAAATGCCGAGGGCAGTGGCTGCTGCGGCTTGCTGCGCGTCCGATGTAACGAAGTTAGTTCCTAGCAACGCGCGTGCGCGGCGAATGATTGCCAGATGAAGTGCGTCGAGCGCTTTCAGAGGCAGCGGAGCGACGGCGTCAATCAATCGACGGGCGCTAATATGGTCGTCGTTGTCGACCGGTAATACGTCGAAAACTCCGTCATCAACGTCGCCTTCAAAGCTGGCCCAGATGCGTTGAGACTCAGCGTCCGTCAGCGTGAGCGCTCGCGTTCGTCGCGCCAATGCGCAGCGAAACTCTACCAGCGACAGTGTGCTGATGTAGATCGACTCTGACGTGCGCTCTAACAGTTGGCGCACCTCGTCGCTACCCAACTCGCTGACGTACGCTTTGGTCAGCGAGCTCGTATCCAAATAAATCAAATGTCGCGCTCGCGATCTTCAGCGATGAGTACCTCGCTCGGCACATGCTGAAACGGAATGTCAGCCAGTTCAGGATGCGGTTTCCAGCGTTTACGCGGCTTCACCGGCTCAAGCGGCAGCACTCGTGCAAACGGCTTGCCATGGTGCGTGAGAATGACTTCGCCCTCGGCTTCGAGCGTTTCTTTGAGGATTTCGTAGCGTTGGCGGATTTCGCGGATGCCCAGGGTTTGCATGCGGACCGATTCCCATTGTGACAAACTTTGAGAATTGTGCCACAACAGCCGCTTGAGTGTCACGCAATCCATCAGCATTTTCGTCTAGCCCATCTGTACGAGGGCTTAGCGCCATAAATGGCAATAGTTGATATGTGGCGATTTGGCTATTTAGCTCCAGTTCATGAAGGCTTTCACGAAAAAGCTGATTAGCTCGTTGCTCGGTCTGAAGCCGAAATTTCAGGGCCAAACAAGGACACCCTGAATCCAGGCATCATGCTGCAAGCACGCGCGGCAGGGCCTTACCGTCGAGCCACGCGTTGAGCGCTTCAACCACGTCGCCGTAGAACTTGCGGAACACGGGCTCGCAGACGAAACCGATATGGGCGTGAGCACGATATTGGGCAACGCGATGAACGGATGCGTTTTGGGTAGAGGCTCTTCGCGGAAAACGTCTAGCGCGGCCATCGCGGGGCGGCCTGCTTCCAATGCAGCAACGAGTGCAGCCTCATCGGCGAGCCCAGCGCGTGAAGTGTTCACGAAAATCGCGTCGGATCGCATCGCATCGCACCGAACTGCGCGGCACCGAACAAGTGCTTCGTCGCCGGGCCGAGCACCAGATGTGCGGTGATGATGTGGGAGGTGGCGAGCAACTCATCGAACGTAACTGACGTTGCGCCTTTGGCCGCTGCCCTTTCGGGCGTCATGTTCGGCGACCAAGTCACGACTTCCATGCCGAACGCGCGCGCGACGTTGGCGACGCGCCCACCAATTTCGCCGAGGCCGACGACGCCGATGCGTTGACCGTGCAGCACAGGCAACATCGCGTCATGCGGTCGCCACACACCGCGCAGGAGCGCGTTGCAGTGGCTGACGAGGCGTTTTTGCGCCGCGAGGATCAGCGCCCACGTCATCTCGGTAGTCGCGTCCTTGTTTGGCCCCCAGCCGGTGTGCAATATCGGAATGCCGCGCACCGCGAGCGCCTTCGTATCAAGTGCACCGTTGCGGGTGCCAGTGAAATGCACGAGCTTCAGATTCGGCAATTGATCGATGAGATCGGCGAAGAGCGGCGTGCGGTCGCGCATGAGCACGATAGCGGTTGCGGGCTTGAGCGCATCGACGAGCACTTGTCCGCGTATCGCTGCGGTGTGCACGCGCACGTCGGCGCGCGAGTCGATGCCGGACCAGTCGGCGTAGTCGCGCGCGACGCGTTCAAAGTCGTCGAGTACCACGATGATGGGTTGTGTGTTCATGGGTCACTACATCAGCTATAAAAATGAAGTGTTTTGAAACGCAGCGCGCATTGTGGGAGCGGCTTTAGCCGCGATACGTTGAGTGGGCAACCATCGCGGCTAAAGCCGCTCCCACAAAAAAATACATGTCGTCATCAATCGGCTTTAATGCCGTAATCCTTAACGACTTTGCCCCAGATATCAATCTGCTTTTCGATGAACACGCGCGCTGTTTCCGGCGTGCCGCCAATGATGTTGATACCTTGTGTCTGAAGTTTTTGGGCGATCTCAGGGCTCTGAATCGCTTTGTTTATTTCAGCGTTCATGCGGGCAATGATTTCGGGCGGTGTCTTGGCGGGGGCGAGTACTGCCCACCAGGCGGGTGCATCAAATTGTCCGTAGCCGAGTTCCGCGAGCGTCGGCACGTTCGGCAGCTCAGGACTGCGCTTGGCGGTCGTCACTGCGAGCGCACGCATTCGCCCGCTATCGATGTGCGGCTTGACGACGAACACGGAACCCGCGACGAGTGGCACATGACCGCCGATCGCGTCCTGCATCATCGGGCCGCCACCTTTGTACGGCACATGCTGCCAGATAAGGTTGTTGCTCTTGCCGAGCAGGGTCATCGCCAGATGCGCGAGGCTGCCGTTGCCGATACTGCCGTAGCTCACGTTTTTGTTGGCTTTCAGCGCGGTGACGACGTCGCCGAACATTTTGTACTCCGAACTGGCGGGCGTGGCGATCACCATCGCGGCAGTGCCAATACACGTGATCGGGGGGAGATCTCTTTTTGTGTCGTAGGAGAGTCCGGGAATCAGCGCATGATTCACTGCATGCGTGTCAAAAACGACCGCGAAGGTGTAGCCGTCAGCCGGAGCCTAAGCGACAAATGCGGCCCCGATGGAGCCCGACGCACCGCCCTTGTTTTCAACGATGACGGTTTGCCCCAACTGGGCTTGCAAAGGCTGCGACAGGATGCGCGCAACCTGATCTACGGAGCCTCCCGGTGGAAACACGGCGACCAGCTTGATCGGCTGTTTGCCGGGCCAGGCTTGCGCTGAACAAAGCGCAGCGGACAGCGCCATTAGCGCAGCTAAAAACCTCGTGAACATGGTGGAACCCCTTCGTGCTACAACAGAGCGGCGAAGCGTAGCGATGCCCAGCCGCGCGACGTTACGATAGTTTTGCTTTGAGCAATCGTATGGCAATATCGGGCGTTGTGAAAACCGGCAGGCCTGTTGCCGCCGCAACCGCATCGCGAGCACGCGCCATGCTGAACTGCGCCAAAGCGATCACGCCCGCGCCGTCGGCTTTCAAGCGTCGCGCGGCGTCGACGACAAGCTGATCGTGCAACGCCATGTCGCCTGCGTTGAGCGCGGTCATGGCCTCGGCAACGAGTGCACATTGGGGCTGCGCGTCAGACGGAAATTCCGGAGGCATCGAGACAAGGGTCGGCGCAAAGCTTGCGATCAGTCCGATCTGCTGCCGCGTTGCCACCGCTTCGGCAATCATCGCTTCGTTCGGTTTCAGCACGGGGATCGATGCGTTTTGCCCTGCGACTCGTTCGATGCATGAACCAAACGCGGAGCAGGTGAAGAGAATTGCTTGCGCCCCATTGGTGACGGCGTAATCGGCCAACGTTGTGAACCGTTGATGCATCGCCTCATCAAGCGTTCCACCGTTTGCGGCAAGATCAGCCGAGAGGCTGTCGTCGAGCAGATTTTGACGCGAGGCTTCTGGCCAAAGGCGTTCAAAGGCGCTGTTGATCGGCGCAATCGAATGTGTCAACGCGTGAATGAGAGTAATGCGAAAGTGCGGCGCTGACTGAACTTCTAAATCAGACTAGAACCGGGCGATCCGATTGCTCGTTCGGGCCCATGTCAGCGGGAAAGTGTTCGTTCAGTAATTCGCCGATGGCAACAATGCCTTCACCCAATCCCATTTCGAATTCTCCGCCGCTGAAACGCGCTTCGAGTGCGCGACAAATGCTGTCCCATTGGGCTTGCGTCACGAGTTTGTTGAAGCCCCGATCCGCCACGATTTCCACGCGGCGTTCAGCGAACAATAAATATAAAAGCACGCCATTGTTGTGCTCGGTGTCCCACACGCGCAACTGCGAGAACCACTCAATGGCGCGCTGACGTGGCTCCGTCTGCTTCACCTGCATCAGCGGCCAATGCGCCTCCACAATCATGCGAACTTGTCCGCTCGATCCCCGCTCAGCCAAGCCGATCGCGCGCTCCAGCCTATCCATCGCGGAGTCTGGCAATGCTTTCTTGACGGCGTTTCGCGTCGTGACCGCGTGTTGCAGGGTGCGATTCTTCATTCGCTGCTGCCGCCATCACCCCAGCCGCCGGACGCCCCGCCGCCACCGAAGCTGCCACCACCGCCCGAGAAGCCGCCGCCGCTACTTCCGCCGCCACCGCCGCCAAAGCCACCACCGAAACCGCCAGCTGTCCACCCGCCTCCGCCGCCGCGTCCGCCACGGAACGTGCCGCGTCCGCCAAGCGGTGAGCTGCCGAACGAGCCAAATATTCCCTTCAAAATAGACGCGCCAACAAAGCCAACGAACGCGGCAATCCCCGCCGCCGGCAATGCGCTGGTGAAGAAAAATGTGCCAATGCCGGCCACTGCACCGACCACTAGCGCGGGCAGGATGAACGACAGCACAGCGAGCACACCGAGCACCACCGGCGCCATGCCAGCAAGTGATTCGAGCGTGCTCTCGGTGGCGTTGGCGTTGTGGCTTTGCTCCCACTGCCCTTTGTCGTTGACCGTCGTTGCTGCCGCCTTGTTTTCTTTCGAGACGGCGAGTTGAATTTTGTCGATGCCCGCTTCGATGCCCTGAGCGAACTGGCTCTTCTTGAAAAATGGCGTGATGGTGTCGCTGATGATGCGTTTGGCCTCAACGTCCGGCAGCGCGCCTTCCCAGCCGTAGCCAACTTCGATACGCAGCTTTTTCTCCTTCATCGCGATGACGAGGATGGCTCCGGTGTCCGTGCCTTTTTTGCCGATCTTCCACGCTTCGCCGACGCGGATGCCATATTGGTCGATGGTCTCGGGCTCGGCGGTTTTGACGATGAGTACGGCGAGCTGCCCGCCTGTCGCTTGTTCAAAAGAGGCTAGCCTGGCTTCAAGAGATTGCTTGCCATCTGCGCCGAGAACGCCTGCGGCGTCGGTGACGCGCGAAGTGAGCGGCGGGATGGGGGCGTCCTGGGCAAAGGTTAGGGCGCACGAAAGCGATGTGATCGCGGCAAGGACAAGCAACAGTGCTCGACGCATAGTCCGAATCATGGGTGTGGGAACGGCTTCAGCCGCGAATTGAGAGCTATTAGTCAATGCTTGTCGCGGTAAAGCCGCTCCCACAATTCAACACAGTCAGGTTAGGGCTTCGCTGGAACAGCAGGTTTATTGAAATCAACCTTCGGTGCAGATTTGATCTCGGCCTCGTTTTCAACCGTGAACTGCGGTTTTTCCTTGAAGCCAAACACCATCGCCATCAAATTCGTCGGGAAAGAAACGACGGTGTTGTTGTAGCCCTGAATTGCTTTGATGTAGCGATTGCGCGCTACGGTGATGCGGTTTTCGGTGCCTTCAAGCTGCGCCGTCAGGTCGCGGAAGAGGGCGTCGCTCTTGAGGTTTGGATAATTTTCCGAAACGGCAAGCAAGCGGCTCAACGCGCCTTGCAATTGATTTTGCGCAGCGATGAATTTCTGGAACGCCTCGGGATTGTTGATCAGCTCAGGCGTGGCTTGAATGCCCGTGGCGCGGGCGCGTGCCTCAACGACCTTGGTCAGCGTGTCCTGCTCTTGCGAGGCGTAACCTTTGACGGTGCTCACCAGATTGGGGATCAGGTCGGAGCGGCGTTGATACTGGTTCAGCACTTCTGACCACGCGGCTTTGATCGACTGATCGCCCTGCGCCATATCGTTGTAGCCGCAGCCGGAGAGGCCGAGCGTTGCGGCCAGCGCCGCAACGGCTAGAAAAATTCGTTTCATTAGTTTCATTGAATGGGGTCCTCCGCTGGCGCTCACAGCAGGTGGGGGAGAGCGCAATTTGTGAAAGTGATCGCAATATGTTCGCAGTGGAGCGGTTTTTCAAGGGCTGCGAGTTTCCGCGATTATGCGACCAGTCGCTAAAGTTACGCCACCAGCGCTTTGGCCTTCACCAAGTCATCCCACGCTTTGGCCTTTTCGAGCGGGCTGCGCAGCAGGTATGACGGGTGAAAGGTGACAACGATGGGTACGCCGTCGCGTTGACTGTCGGCTTCAGGAAGGGCGCGCATGGCTCCTACCGTATCGTGACAATTCAGCAATGTCTGAGCGGCGAATTTACCTGTGGCCAGCAGAAGTTTGGGCTGTGCGAGCGAGATCTGGCGACTGAGATACGGCGCGCAGGCGGCGATTTCATCCGGTTCCGGATTGCGGTTGCCCGGCGGGCGGCATTTGATGACGTTTGCGATGTAGACGCCGTCGCCGCGCTTCTTGCCAACGGCAGCGAGCAGCGCATCGAGCAATTGGCCCGCCTTGCCGACGAACGGTTCGCCCTGTTTGTCCTCGTTTTCGCCGGGCGCTTCGCCGATGACCATCCACGAAGGTGAGCGATCTCCGACGCCGGGAACGGTGTTTGTGCGGGTCTTGCAGAGTTTGCAGGCGGTACAGGTGGCGATGCTGGCGATGAGCTCGTCCCATGATAAATTTGCGATAGCGGCTTCGCGGTCTGCGGCGGATTGCTGCGGTTCGAGGGAGGGCTCTGGATCGGCAACAACCGCCGGAGCGGGTAATTCAGACGACGGCGCTTCGACAGCGCGCGCACGGTTCACCCAGATCGGCGTCAACCCCATCTCCCGCAGGATGACTTCACGGCTGGTCACAGCGACACTTTCATCAACACAGCATCTTCGCGTTCGCTTTCATGTGCGCCATTCGGGTAGTACTTGGGCCGCACCCCTGACTGTACGAAACCGCGTGAGCCATAAAACGCTTGCGCTGAATGGTTTGATTGGCGAACTTCCAGATGCACAGTACGCGCGCCGCTCGCCTGTAATCGCTCGGCGAGTTCGAACCAGAGCAGGAGCGCCACACCTTGCCGCCGCATTTCGGGCGTCACGGCGATCAACAACAGCTCCGCCTCATCTACCAGCAATCGTGACACGGCAAAGCCGCTCACAGCTCCGTGCTCGCACGCAACGAGGCAGAGATAACCTGACGCCAGCGCGTCGTGAAAATTGCGAGCTGTCCACGGATGCGAGTTCGACAGGCGCTCGATTTCGACAACCGAGGCAACGTCGGCTGCAGTTAGCAATTGAATGGTCGCGGTTGAAAAGCTCAAGCTGCTCATGCCACCGCCTCGCGCGCCTGTTTGCGCTCGACCTCGGTGAGAGCGATGTTGTTGCGAACGTAGATGGGCTCAGCGTGGATCGGATCGGTAGTTTCACCGCGCGCCAGTTTGCGCGCGGCGACCCGAGCTACGCCGTGCGCCCAGCGGGTTTCGGCGTGGGCAGTGGCTGCCAGCGCGACAACGGGTGACGCGGGCAACAGGTGCGCGCCAGAACCGATCAACTCGGCGCCCGCTGCGACGACTACAGCGTCGGGTGCAGAGACTGTCGTTGCCGTGAGCCGCTGCAAATCGCCATCCGCCTGTCGCGCAAACGAAGCGCTGAAAACCTCGCGCATGCGCGCATCGAGCACGACGCAAACGCTTGCAGCCATTGACGATTCCGCGAGCGCCTCAATCAAATCAACGCTCACGAGTGGGCGCCGCCATGCATAAGCCAGCGATTGCGCTGTAGCGCAGGCTGTGCGCACGCCCGTAAAGCTGCCGGGCCCGGCACCGAATGCAATGGCGTCTATGGCCGTATGGGTGAGCCCCGCGTCGGCCATGACGCGTTCAATAGCAGGCAATACCCAGGCCGAGAGCTTTTGATCGTCGCGCACAGACTCTGCCGCAAGCAACTCTTCACATCGCTCGCCGCGCAGAATGGCGACGGCACCAATGTGCGCGGAGGTTTCGATGGCGAGGATGCAAGGCATAGCCACCGATTTTAGGCGGCGAGGCGAACTGGGACGCGCCGCCTAGAATTGCGCCTTCGCTGAAACCTGCTAACGCCACACGCCGCCATGTCCATCACGCTCACCATTGAATCCATTGACCATGAAGGCCAGGGCATTGCCCGCAACGACGGCAAAGCGGTGTTTGTTGAGGGCGCGCTCGCGGGTGAAATTGTTGAAGCGCGAATCACGCGCAGCAAACCAACGTTCGAAAAAGCCGTGGTCGAACGCATCATCAAGGCGAGCGCGATGCGGGTGACGCCGCAGTGCCCACACTTCGGCGTCTGCGGCGGATGCAGCATGCAGCACCTCGATGCACGGGCCCAGCTCGCTGCCAAGCAGCGCGTGCTGGAAGACAACCTGAAGCACATCGGCAACGTGAAACCGGAGCAGGTGTATTCGCCGATTGACGGGCCACATTGGGGCTATCGCCAGCGCGCGCGGATCTCGGTGCGCTATGTCGCCAAGAAGGAAACCGTGCTGGTCGGTTTTCACGAGAAGAAATCAAGCTTCGTTGCTGACATGCGCGAATGCCATGTCTTGCCGCCGCATGTGTCGGGGTTGCTGATGCCGCTTCGGGGTTTGATTGGCAGCATGAGCATTCGTGACCGTTTGCCGCAGATTGAATATGCCGAGGGCGACGGGCTGCCGATGCTCGTGCTGCGGCATATGGAACCGCTATCAGAGGGCGATTTAGCACAGTTGCGTGCGTTTGCCGCAGCGCATCATGTGCAGTGGTACTTGCAACCGAAAGGCCCAGACACCGCGCATCCGCTGCCCGGAGAGTTGCATACGCTGGGCTACACGTTAGACGAATTTGGCCTGCGTTTCAGCTTTCAGCCGACCGAATTTACTCAGGTGAATCCGCACATTAACGCCATGCTGGTGCGTCGCGCTGTGCGGTTACTCGACCTTCAGCCGACGGACCATGTGGCCGATTTGTTCTGTGGACTGGGCAATTTCACGTTGCCGATCGCGCAGCGTGCGGCGTCTACTTTTGGCATTGAAGGCTCGGCGGGTCTCATCGGTCGAGCGCGCGAGAACGCTGCGTTAAACGGGCTGACCGACAAAACGGACTTCGCCGTCGCGAATCTGTTTGAGATCGCTGATGACTGGTTTGATACGGTTTCGACGCTGGCGCGACCGATTAACAAGCTGTTGATTGACCCACCGCGCGACGGTGCCGTGCAGGTTGTCAAGGCGCTGCCGGAAGCCGCCAGCGGACGTCTGGAAAGGCTGGTTTACGTGAGTTGCAGCCCGTCAACGCTGGCGCGGGACGCTGGAATTCTCATTCATGAAAAGGGCTATCGGCTCATGGGTGCGGGTGTGGCGAACATGTTTCCGCATACAGCACATGTCGAATCTATCGCACTTTTCACAGCGTAAACTCCCAGCTAAGCCATTAATTTAAAAGCGTTTATGAACTCGCAGGCAAAAAAAAGCCGGGGTTTTGCCCCGGCCTCAAATTGCTGTTGATTCTAACTAAGTCACCCCAGAGACTATACCGAGCGAGGGTCTCTCGCACGTCATAACCAATGATTTGACCAAACGATTATAGCCATAGGAAATTGAGCAAAAAAAGCTCCTGCGTAGGCAAAACAGCCGAGTTACGTCTCTGTTGCAACAGCGTCACAAAGCCGTCGCTGAATTGCGACAGAGAGAAGCGACTTTTAATAACTTTTTTGCTCCAAGGCCAATTTTCTGGGGCCCAGCTCGTATTTGCCAGTTTGTCGACTTGTCCCCATTTGTGCTGCCAGACCTCGTAAATTGGTCGTTTCGTAGAAAAGCTATTGTGAAAGAGGTAATTGCAGGCGCTGATTGCACGAATTTTGCTGTGATGCAGCATGAGTGCGTTTGTACAGCTTGGTCGTCCCGATTGAGTGCAAAAAATGGATCGTCGCATTGCGAGTTCTGCTTCTTCACGAGACTCAGAATGATTTGCCCGCCGTTGAATCGGTACTGGCGGCGCACGGTTACAGGGTGCGTGGCGTTGCGGTCAACGAACTGACCTTGCAGGATGAAATTGAGCGCTGGAACCCGCAACTGATCCTGATGGCTTCAGACGACGCCGCTCGTGATGTGATGGAGCAGGTGTGCGTTGTGTCGCAATTCCGGGAGCGCCCGATTATCGTCTTCACCGAGAATGATGACCCAATTGCCATGTGGCGAGCCATGCAGGCGCGCATGTCCGCCTGTGCCGTCGCAGGACTGAATGGCAAGCGGCTGCGCTCGGTGATCGACGTCACGTTGGAGCGCATCAAACTCGATCAGCACGAGTCGGCGCAGCTTTCTGAAGCGCGCAGGCTGCCCAGCAAAAAAGTACGAATGAGCGCGCTATCCCGCAGGCCAAATCGCTGCTGCGCCGCCGTGGTGTGACGAGCCCAATGCGTACGCACTGCTGCGCTCACAGGCAATGCAGGCGCGTTGTTCGATTGCCGAGGCCGCCGAGCGCGTTCTAGCGAACAAGTGGTGCGTAATCCGCACGTTGCAGTATGGCGGTGCACAGACTTGGCGCGCTCCGACTGAAATATCGCGGCGTTTGCACTGAAGTTGTGGTGGCACGACTTGCGCTATGCGTGGACGTGGCGGTCAATGATGATCGCAACAGTCTCTCCAGTCGGAACATCTAGCTTTACGACTTTGAACATTGGGGCTCGTGATCGCAAGGTCACGAGCCCCTTTTTCTTTTTTGCGGAGTTCTTTTTATGAGTCTTGTGCCCGAGTCATCAGTTCTTGCAGACACAGCCCCGTTACACCTTCGCGCAGACCTTCCCAACTGGCACCCACGCGACGTGGCTGTATTACTGGCTCGCCGCGAATGGTGTTCATCCAATGACTGACGCCAAAGTCATCACTGTGCCGCCACCACAAATGGTTGCCAACATGCGGGTCGGCAAGATGGACGGCTTCGCCGTGGGTGAGCCGTGGAACGCTCGCGGGATTTTCGACAATATCGGATTCACCGTTGCCACGTCGCAGGATAT
>JBBRVM010000036.1:0-13889 GCA_038246865.1 Burkholderiales bacterium | reverse complement strand
TCGTCGCGTACAGGCCGCTAATCGCTGGCACGCCAGAGGCAACGGCGTAGGCGATGCCCACGGGAACCAGCACGGCTGTCAGCGCCAGGCCGCCCAGCACGTCGCTGCGCAGCCAGTTGATGTCGTAGTGGCAGAGTGTGTTCAGGCCTGGCATCCACCGCCTCCAGCCGTGCTGCGGTGCCGTCAGGCCCAACCGGGCGACCCGGCCAGGTGGGGTTGAAACGGAAGGAGGCACGCCATCAGTCATGCGCTGTCGCGTTCAATTCGCGTCTGGTCGCCGACCGTTGGTGTGATTCCGGGTGAGCGCTTGCCAAAGGATCAGGTCAGGCAGCCAGCACCTGACAAACACGGTCCAGACGCTGGCGCACCTCCTGCGCGACGGCGGCGACCTCGGGACTGTCGGTCATCTGCATGATCGCGATCGGATCCATGAAACCCACAACGACAGACGTGTCCGCTTCCTCTCGCACCGTGACATTGCACGGCAGCAGCAGTCCGATCTCGGGCTCTGCCACCAGCGCGCGGTGGGCAAGCGGCGGATTGCAGGCACCCAGAATCCGGTAAGGGCGAACGTCGACGCCGAGCTTCGCCTTCATGGTTGCCTGAACATCGATGTCCGTCAGCACCCCGAAGCCCTCGGTCTTCAAGGCGTCGATCGTGCGGGACACGGCGTCGGCGAAAGCCATCGGTTTCAGATGAGCGTGAAAGCCGTATGCACAGGCTTCGCCCGAGAGATCCTTATTCATTCCATGCTCCTTGATGTTGGTCATTCATTTCTTGCGACTTCCAAATGATGCTACTTGCTTCGCGTTGGTCTGTTCGTGACGGAGCAGGGAATTTGTCTAGAAGATCATCAAGCTCGATGCGAAAGTCAATATGGCTTTTAGCTGAAACAACGGCTGCTATGGGCTAAAGGCTAATTAATTTGTTTATCGACTTAAGCCATTTTGCTATCCTGGCCCCAGTGCAGTGGCCATTTGATCGAAAAGCTGTATCTCCTTCCGCACTCGCTTTAAATGCAGGAGTGGGCCTGTTTGCCTGGCGCGTTCATGCACAGCACACTGGCCACCTCGCGGACGGCCAGTGTTGCGGCAAACGGTATTGCTGCGAGTTGACGCCGCAGCAGGCAATACCCGCGAACGGAGTCGCTAAATTTTTCCCATCACCAAAAGTACGATGAGGACGAGGACGACCAGCCCCAGCCCGCCGCTGGGCCCGTAGCCCCAGCTCCTGCTGTGGCCCCAGGTCGGAAGTGCGCCGACCAACAACAGAATCAGGACGATAAGTAAGATGGTTCCGATGCTCATGAGTGTCTCCTTTTAGTATTGCGTTGATTGATCTATTGCTTTGGCGCTGGCGGCGTGATGATGACCGTAGTGCTGTCGGCGGGCTTGCCGGGCTCGCCTTTCATGCCTTCAGCGCCTGTCGTGCCTTGACTGCCGGAGACGCCGGGCGATCCGCTTGCGCCTTGTGGGCCGGCAGGGCCTGGCACCGGCACTGCAACCGGAGCAGGTGCCGGAGTGACGACGACCGGGCGGTCACAGGCTGCGAGGGTTACGGCGATGGCAGCTGCGGCAAGCGCCAGAATGGATTTAGAAGTTTTCATGGGTAGTCCTTTGATGTGGGTGAGTGAGTGTGAATTCGCGCCGCCTGGATCACGGTCTCGCGATTGAGGATGTGAAAAAGTAACGTTCGGGGTCAGAGTGGTACGTCGCCCCAATACGGCACGGTGCCGTAGTAGGAGTGAATGTTTGCCGTCCAGGCGTGGTCAGCCATGTCGGGCCAGCGGTCCTTGTCGAATCCGGGCGCATCGGTGAGACTGTCCTTCTCGACGTGCAAGGTAAAGCGCTGATGCCGGGTGTCGAGTTTCAGCGCATTCCATGGCACCGCGAAGAGCTTCTCGCCGATCCCGAGAATGCCGCCGAAGGACATCACCGCGTAGCCCACTTTGCCATTTCTCATGTCGAGCATGATTTCCTTGATCTCGCCTAGCTCTTCTCCCTTATGGTTGAAGACCAGGTCGCCGATCAGCGTTTCAGCCCCCATGAGTTTCGGGCTGGGGCCTTGTTCGGAGCCGGATTCGGCTGCGGCGGGGCCGTGGCCGATATACATACCGAAACGGTCGCGACTAACGTAGGTCATAAGTGTCTCCTGTTGAATCTTCATTTCAAAAAATGAAGAAGCGCACCGTGACTTGGTGAATTCAAGTCTTGGCTCATTACGGCGAATTTATCCGCATATCGACAGGCCGTCTGTCTGGCAGCGCACTTAGCGATTTTTTGATTTTTTTCGTGTGCCGCCACCAACGCTAGGTGCCGCCACCAACGCTAAGTGCGTTAACAGACAGAGTTAATTCGTCAGCCCGTGCACACTGCGGCATGCAGTATCTAGCGCTCAGCGTTTACGGCATGAGCAACGCCGAGAACACAAAAAGCGTCGCGTGCGCGCTCAGAAGGCTCAGAGGTGCGCGGCGGGTTGAAGTCACGCTGGAGCCCGGAACGGCCACCGTGCGCGTGGATGCGGCCCACCTCAAAGTTGGGCAGGTTCAGGCCGCGATTACCGCGCCGGGATTTTCGGCGACGCTTAATTACGTGGGGCCTGACGAGCAGGGTCTGGCGTAATGCAAACCGGGTCGGAGCGCGAGATGTAACCGGTGGACTGGCCATCGAGCCGACGAACGTCGAAGAGCACACTTGGGGTTAGTTGCGAGTGACCCAGAATCTGGCCGTAAATAAACTACGAGTTTGACGGTGATCAAAGTACGGATTTGAGTCGTCGCCTACCGTCTAGCCTTTATCCAATGACTCACACAAGGATCTCCCCCATGCATATTCTTCTAGCCGTCGACGGCAGTGCCTACAGCAAGCACATGTTGGCCTACATTGCGGCGCACGACGAGTTGCTGGGGCCGGGACATGAGTACACAGCGATCACGTCAGTGCTTGCTGTGACACCGAACGCCACGCATTTTCTTGATACATCGACGCTAGAAAGTTACTACCGCGAAGAGGCGGAGAAAGTGTTTCATCCGATCCGGCAATTTGCAGCACAACGTCAGTGGAAGTTCAGTACGCAGCAAGCCAAAGGCAACGCGGTTGACGCCATCATCGCCTTCGTCGAAGACAAGAAGCCAGACCTCATTGTGATGGGGACGCACGGTCATTCCTCGCTGCTCAACGTCGTATTGGGTTCGGTCACCACGGGCGTGCTCTCGCGCTGTAAAGTGCCCGTGTTGCTGGTTCGTTGAGCAAAAAAAGGAAATTCAGTCGTGCTAACCGATAAAACTGCCGCCCCCCGGAGCCTGGCGAACTCCGTTGTCAATCCGCTGTCGGCGGATCTCCTTCGTCTGATGGACGCGTGGTGGCGTGCCGCAAACTATCTCTCGGTGGGGCAGATCTATCTGCGCGGCAATCCGATGCTGGATGTTCCGCTGACGGTGGATCACGTCAAGCCACGACTGCTCGGGCATTGGGGTACGACGCCCGGCCTGAATTTTCTGTATGTTCACTTGAATCGTCTGATCAAAGAGAATGACCTCGACCTGATCAACATCATCGGGCCAGGCCACGGCGGGCCGGGTCTGGTGGCGAGCACCTATCTGGAAGGCACGTACACCGAGATTTACCCGGACGTTTCACAGGATCGCGAAGGCATTCAGAAACTCTTTAAGCAGTTCTCGTGGCCCGGCGGAATCCCCAGTCATGTTGCGCCAGAAACTCCGGGCTCCATTCACGAAGGCGGCGAGCTGGGCTACTCGCTCCTTCACGCCTACGGTGCTGCATTTGACAATCCGAACCTGATCGTTGCGTGCATCATTGGCGATGGCGAAGCCGAGACCGGCGCGCTCGCGGCGAGCTGGCATTCCAACAAATTCTTGAACCCGAAGCGCGATGGCGCGGTGTTGCCGATATTGCATCTCAACGGCTTCAAAATTGCGAATCCAACCGTGCTGGCCCGCATAGGTCATGAGGAGCTGACTGCGCTCATGCAGGGATACGGTTACGAGCCGCATTTCGTTGTCGGCGATGATCCGACGTTGGTGCATCAGCTACTTGCCGCGACGCTCGATCAGGCGCTTGCCGATATCCGCGCCATTCAGGCGGCGGCGCGCTCGGATCATGCGGCCAATCCGCCAAAGCGTCCGCTCTGGCCGATGATCGTATTTCAAACGCCAAAGGGCTGGACTGGCCCCAAATTTGTTGACGGGCTGCCGGTTGAGGGCACATGGCGAGCGCATCAGGTGCCGATTGCAGAGGTGAAGACACCGGGTCATCTCGGCGAACTTGAGCGCTGGATGAAAAGCTACGCGCCCGAGGAATTGTTCGACGAGCACGGCAAGTTCCGCGACGAATTTGCGCAGTTGGCACCGGTTGGTTCCCGGCGTATGGGGGCCAATGCTCACGCCAACGGGGGCGAGCTATTGGTGCCACTGGTGCTGCCGGACTTTAGGGACTTTGCCGTCCCGGTTGTAGAACCGGGCGCTGTGAAAGCGGAAACAACGCGCGTGCTTGGAGCATTTCTGGCTGGCGTGATGAAGGCGAATCTTGAAACCGCCAATTTTCGGCTGTTCGGCCCGGACGAGACGGCCTCCAACCGACTGGGTGCCGTGATCGACGCCTCGGGCAAGGCATGGATGGCGGAGATTGAGCCGGTCGATATCGGCCTGTCGCCCGATGGCCGCGTCATGGAAGTATTGAGTGAGCACTTGTGCGAGGGCTGGCTCGAAGGCTATTTGCTCACCGGTCGCCATGGATTTTTTTCCTGCTACGAGGCGTTCATTCACATCATTGATTCCATGTTTAACCAGCACGCCAAGTGGTTGAAGGTGTGCAATCACATCCCGTGGCGCAAACCCATCGCGTCGTTGAACTATCTGCTCACATCGCATGTGTGGCGCCAGGATCACAATGGGTTCTCACATCAAGACCCCGGCTTCATCGATCACGTCGCCAACAAAAATTCTGATGTGGTGCGCATCTATCTTGCGCCCGATGCGAACTGCCTGCTCGCGGTTGCCGATCATTGCTTGCGCAGCCGTAATTACGTAAACGTGATCGTCGCCGGAAAACAGCCCGAGTGGCAGTGGCTCGATGTCGACGCGGCGGCGAGCCATTGCGCAGTGGGTGCAGGTATCTGGCAATGGGCCAGCACGGACGATGGCGAACCCGACGTGGTGATGGCCTGCGCGGGTGATGTACCGACGTCGGAGACGATGGCTGCGGTGACGCTCTTGCGCGACTACGTGCCGGACATTCGCATTCGTGTTGTGAATGTGGTTGACCTGATGACGCTGCAACCTAAAGCCGAACACCCGCATGGCCTCACCGATGAGGCGTTCGATGCGATGTTCACCACCGACAAGCCGATCATCTTCGCGTATCACGGCTATCCGGGCCTCATTCATCGGTTGACCTACCGGCGACGCAATCACGACAACCTGCATGTTCGCGGTTACAAGGAAGAAGGCACGACAACGACGCCGTTTGACATGGTGGTGTTGAACAACATGGATCGCTATCAACTTGCGCTCGATGCAATCCGCCGGGTGCCGCGACTGGCTCATCGGGTCGATCAGGCGACCCTGCGGTATCAAGCAACCATTGCGCGGCACAAGGCCTACATCTGCGAACACGGGGATGACATGCCAGAGGTGCTCAATTGGCGCTGGGTAGCCCCGAGGTGAACGACGATTCATGCCTGCCTGTTTTGGCACTAAACGCGGGTTCGTCTTCTCTTAAATTCGGCCTGTATCTGGTTGGCATGCACACCAGCCGAATGCTGGTGTCTGGCGAGGCGGAGACAGTTGCGGAGGGGCGCGTTGCTTTCGTAGCGAACGACGCCGAGGGCAAGCGGCTCGTCACCGATACCGAGTTGCTAAGCACGCCTTTCGCAGCGATTGATCATATTGCTAGATTGTTGGTTACTGAACGGTTGCCAACGATTGCTGCAGTCGGCCACCGGATTGTTCACGGCGGTCCGCTGTGCCGCCACCACACCGTGATTGACTCGACTGTGTTGCAGCATTTAAGCGATGCAAAGGCGTTTGCGCCGTTACATGTGCCACCCGCATTGTCACTGCTCCAATTCGCGCAGCAGCAGTTTCCGGACGCACAGCAAGTAGCCTGCCTTGACACAGCATTTCACACCACTATGCCGGACATCGCGCGCACATTGCCGATCCCGAAAGAGTTTCGCGTGCGGGGCATTGAGCGCTACGGGTTTCACGGGCTGTCTTGCGAATCCATCGTGCGCCAGTTCGGCAAAGACGTGCCCAAACGCCTGATCATCGCGCATCTCGGACACGGTGCCAGCGTGACTGCGGTGGCCAACGGCCAATCGATCGATACCAGCATGGGCCTGACCCCGAGCGGCGGGGTCATCATGAGCACGCGCTGCGGCGATATTGATCCCGGTTTGCTCGCGTTCCTGGTGCGCGAATGCGGTTACAACGCTGAAAAATTTGAAGCGCTGATTGATCATCGCTCAGGCATGATGGGTATTTCTGGCGTCAGCGGCGACATGCGGAAACTCCGCAGTGCCGCCGCTGCAAACCCCGATGCAGCGCTCGCGATTGCCATGTTCTGTTATTCGGTACGCAAACAAATTGCCGCAATGGCGGCGGCACTGGGGGGCGTCGACGCGCTGGTGTTCACTGGTGGAATTGGCGAAAATGACGCCGCCACCCGAACCAGTATCTGCGAAGGTCTGGAATGGCTCGGTCTCATCGCTGGGCGGGCTTCTGTGCACGTAATGCCAGCGCACGAAGACGAGCAGATCGCTTTGCATACGTGGCATTTGACGCACTGACTGCAACTGCGCGCGTGTAGTGCTCACCGCGGTGCGAATCGCATTGCTGATTGCGGATTGGCGAAAGAGCGCTAGCCTCAGATAGCCATTTTCCGGGGCAGCAGACGATCATATTCATTCTTGACCACGGCATAGCATTCGCAGGTATGCTTTTCAAGCCCAGGTCGATCCAGCACCGTGATGTGTCCGCGCCGATAGCGAATCAGCCCCGCATCCTGCAATAGCCCGGCCGCCTCGGTGACACCTTCACGACGCACACCGAGCATGTTGGCGATCAGCTCCTGCGTCATCACCAGATCGTTGCTCGTGAGCCGATCCAGGCTCAGTAACAGCCAACGGCATAGTTGTTGATCAAGCGAGTGATGGCGGTTGCACACGGCCGTTTGTGCCATCTGCGTGATCAGTGCTTGTGTGTAGCGCAATAACAAATGCAGCACCGGCCCCGCTCTGTTGAACTCTTGCATCATCAGGCTGGCTTGCAGCCGATACCCCATCCCTGCACTCTGCACCACCGCGCGACTCGGCGTCGACGATCCGCCCATGAACAGAGAAATGCCGACGATGCCTTCACGGCCAACGACGGCAATTTCAGCTGATGCCCCATCTTCCATCACGTAGAGCAACGACACGATGGATGTCGTCGGAAAGTAGACATGAGTCATCTTGCTGCCCGACTCGTAGAGCACCTTTCCCAACGGCATTTCGACCGCTTCGAGGTTCGGTAGCCAACGCTCCCATTCCGCAGGCGGTAACGCCGCAAGGAGGTCGTTTTTTTGCGGGCCGTCGGGGACTTTAGTCACACTCGCCAAGCGAATCTCCACTGGGGGTTGACCGACAAAGCCGCTGCCTTGATGATCGTTACTGTCGTCGTATCTACCACCGTTGATAGAGATAACGCTGTTCGTCGCGAGTATAGGCATGCCAACGGTCCTGTCAATGTTGCGGTTGGTAGGGAAATGGGTGCTGGTCATCGAACTGGTGTTTCGAATGGCGCTAGCGCACCGGTGGATAAGAGAGGTGCAGTTGTGCTGTCGGAGCCGTGGCAGCTTTTGCTGCACTCACTCGCCAGATGATGTTGCCGACATCATCGGCCACCAATAGCGCGCCGCGCTTATCAATGGCGACGCCTACCGGGCGTCCCATCGCACTGCCTTCGGGGCTGAGAAACCCAGTCAACACATTGATCGGATCGCCGACGGGCTTACCGCCTGCGAACGGTACAAAGATAACTTTGTAACCGCTGCGCGGTTTGCGGTTCCACGAGCCGTGTTGCCCGATAAACATGCCATTCTGGAAACGGCTCGGGAGCGTTGTTCCCCTCGAGGCGGCGAGGCCAAGCGACGCCGTGTGTGAGCCCAGCGCGTAATCGGGCACCAGCGCCGTCGCAACCAGCTCGGGTCGCTGCGGTGTCACCCGCAGATCGAGATGCTTGCCGAAATAGCTGTAAGGCCAGCCGTAGAAGCCGCCGTCCCTGACCGATGTCATGTAATCCGGCACCAGATCATTGCCCAATTCGTCGCGTTCGTTCACCGAGGTCCACAGCATGCCGCTATCGGGCTCCCACGCCATGCCAACGGGGTTACGCAGTCCGGTAGCAAACTCACGATGGCGACCGGTTTTGATGTCGACCTCCCAGATCGCGGCACGACCCGACTCCTGATCCATGCCATTCTCGCCAGCATTGCTGTTTGATCCCACAGACACAAACAATTTGCTGCCGTCAGCGCTGGCCACCACGTTTTTTGTCCAGTGATGATTGCGAGTGCCGGCGGGTAAATCAACGACGACTGTGCCGGGATCAGTGATACGGGTTTGACCTTCAATGTACGGAAAGCGAACAACCGAATCGGTATTGGCCACGTAGAAATTGTTACCGACCAGAGCCATGCCGAACGGCGATTTCAAACCTTCGAGAAAGACCGTCTTTGTTTCCGCAATACCGTCGTTGTTGGTATCACGTAACAGGACAATGCGGTTGGCGCTGGGCGTCACTGCCCCCGCTTTTTTCATGACCAGCTTCATGATTTGGCCGCGAATGCCTTTGCTGTCGTCTGGCTTCGGTGGGGCATTGGTTTCGGCGACCAGAACGTCCGCGTTCGGCAACACATAGATCCAGCGCGGATGGTCAAGCCCCTCGGCAAATCGCACCACTGATGTGCCTTCGGTCGTGATGGGCTTGCTGCCTACGCGCCATCCTGTGGCGGTGGCGATGTTGACGGTCGGGATAAGCGTCGTCACCGGAGCCGGGATCTGCGGGTTTGGGCCCGTTCCCGAAGCGACCGAGAGCCGCGAACTCTCCGCGCAGCCAGTGAGCCAAAGCGCGATCAGCGCGAACAGGCCCATGCTCTGAAGTGCCAGCAGGATGCCTTTCGACGTCGGCGTGCGCTCCCCAACTGAAGGCAAAGAGGTAGGGTGATGGACACGGATAGCGGCTAATGTGTTCATGGCGACTGTTTGATTTTCGGGGTTTGGGTGCCAGCGGAAGTGTGCCGTGCAGCGGGGTCGCGGTCTGTGCGGCAGCACACATCTGTTGTCATGATGTTTCAGAACGTGTGACTTGAAGATCGCATTCGTTGTGAATGCTTTAACCCTGATTCTGACCGCCCGGTGACAGTGAAGAAGGAGAGCTGAGCTTCGCTGAAGTGATACATCCTACAAAGCGGAGAGCGCCCCGCCGATGCGCGCACGCCACGCGCGCTAATCAAATCGGCGGGTCTGCCTCTCCCGTCCAGAACATTGCAAGTTTTCCATTTCGTAGTGGGCGCAGTCGTCTCCGGAGCGCTGCTCGCCGCTCTTCTCTTTGGGCTGTTCTTCGATATAAATCGCTACAAGCCACGAATTGAAGCAGCGATGTCGAAAGGGCTCGCCATGAACGTCGCGATTGACGGGCCACTAGCACTGAAGCTCGCCTCAGGCTTGCAGGTCAAGCTGGAAAAGGTGCGTGTTAGCAATCGGGGTAGCGAGTTCGCCTTCGTAGAGGAGCTTGATGTTGCGACTCCGCTAATGTCGGTCATTAGCGATGAGATGGTGTTCAGCACCATCGCTGCAAAGGGGGCGCGTGTCTCCCTTCAGCGCGACAGCGGTGGCTTTCCGCCCTAACCAAGCAAACCGGCACCAGCACGTCAATCCGCAATCTGATCTCGCGCTGGAAAGTGGAAAAAGGCGTGGCTCGCGCTATCGACGTAGCCCTCACCACCAACGAAAACCGACTCGCCGTTCATGGCGACCTGAATTTTGTACGCATTCAATATCAAAGCATTGTGGTGGCGCTGGTGGACGCGAATGGTTGCGCCAAGGCGCGCCAGAAAGTCAGCGGCCCGTTCAGCAAGCCGATCCGCAGATCAATCGACTATCCTGTTGCCATTGGGCCCCGTTCTTAGGCTGCTCGACAGCGCAAAGGCCCTTTTTTCGGGCGGGCCGGATAAGTGCGAAGTGCTCTACAGCGGCTCGCTGCCATCGCCGAAGTAGCGCCATGCCGTATAGCGCGCGCAGTGACGCGACGTAGAAAGGTGCTTCAACATGGGACTGGTCATCCAGAGCATGGCCAACGAGATCTATGACGTGCAATCGTTGCCACCTGATGATTCGCTTCACTCAGCATGACAACCTTCCTCAAAAGCAACTTTGCCGAGTCATCAGCGAAGGATCGGGTCGTTTTGGAACGATTGATGCGGAAAAGAGCACTTTTTTGCGTGCCACCTGATCCTTCGCTAAAGCTCAAGATGACAACAAGGGTGACGACCAATGAACTTCTAGATTTGGCCTTATGTGTGTTACCGCACGGACTTAAGGGGGTTGCGTTGTCAGACTTCCACACTTATGGTGCGTGAAACTTTCGCGCCGCTTCAGGTGAGTCCATGCTCACAATTTTTCGCTCGCACAGACGGAATGTCGTCCACGCTCTTTCAAATTCCCTAGAACCCCATGACGATGAATCCCAATGCGTCTGCAGCGAAGAACGCGGTGTGCTGTGTTAATGTAGGATTGGACGGCGCGCTACCACCCCGACGTTTGGCGTACGCCGAACGACTCGGCGCCGCGCAAAGAGTACTATCGTTCGGCCCGCTGGTCGAAAACCCGCAAGACGCACAACAGGCAAAAAAGGTCGCCACCTCAGCCATGAATAGCGAGCCGGTTCCAATCGATCCATTGGTGGTCGCGCAATCGGCGTTCGCCACCTGGAGCCACATTAACGACGCACTGTCGCCAATCATCGGTCCGACCGGCGTCGCGGGGCTCTATAAACGCAGCCTGTCGTTGACGCGGGGAGCCCACCCGGTATTGACGGCGGTCTCTGAGGGACGACTTGCGCCGGGCGACTACTCAACCCTGCAACAAGCGCTGGCGCAACAATCGGCACCCGTTGCCACCGCGGCGAGCGTGGCGCTGCTGCAAACTTTCAATGATCTTCTGACCAAACTGATCGGGCCGTCGCTCACCGAGCGTTTGCTCCGACCACGATTGGACGACCCCTCATCAAGCGGCGATGCCGAACAGGATACGTCAACATGACCATAGGTAAAGCAACCATCAATCGTCTAAAAACCGGCGTTCCCGGTCTGGACGAGGTGCTGGGTGGTGGATTACCCGAATTTTCGTGCAATTTGATTGCCGGTCCACCGGGTAGCGGCAAGACGACGCTCGCGCATCAGATGATGTTTGCGCTGGCGACACCGGAGCGCCCCGCGCTGTATTTCACGGTGCTCGGTGAACCACCGATCAAGATGCTGCGCTACCAGCAGCAATATGATTTCTTTGATCTCGATAAGCTGAATAGCTCGATCCGGTTTATTAACCTTTCGGACGACGCCGCTAGTGGAAATCTCGATCAGGTACTCAGTCGTATCGTCGCCGAAGTCGAAAAACATGAGCCCGGCATGGTGTTTGTCGACTCGTTTCGCTCCGTGGTGCTGGCCGGGCAGGACGGCGGCACGCCGTATGGCGCGCTACAGCAATTTATCCAGAGCCTCGGCGTGCTGATGACGAGCTGGCAGGCCACCACCTTTCTGATTGGTGAATATTTCTCTGAAAGCGATCCGAATCCGATTTTCACCGTGGTGGACGGGCTCATCTGGATGCGGCAGACCGTCAAGGGCGACTCTGTCGTGCGCAAAATAGAGATCACGAAGATGCGCGGTCAACCCTCGTTGCTGGGATTGCACACATTTCGTATGAGCAGCGCCGGCATCCAAGTGTTTGCGCCGCCAAGATTGCCTGAGCGCGACGATTCGGAAGTATCAATGCCAGAGCGTGAACGCTTGTCGATGGGTGTACCGGGGCTTGACGCAATGATGGGAGGAGGCCTGCCACGTGGCTATTCGTTGTTGGTGACCGGGTCTTCCGGTGCTGGCAAAAGTATTTTAGCGGGGGCGTTTTTGGCAGAAGGTGCTCGCCTTGGCGAGGCAGGCGTGATTGCTGCCTTTGAGCAACGCCCGAACACATCACGCGGTCCGGTGATGGCCGAGTTGATTAAAAGCGGGAAAATCGGTGTCGTCGACACGCGCGCGCCTGACCTCTCGGTGGATGAGATTGCGAAGCTGTTAATTGATGAAATTGTCCGCCGGAAGGCGAGCCGTGTGGTAATTGACTCGCTATCGGGTTTTGAGCTTGCGTTGGCACCTAATGTTCAAAGTGACTTCCGCGAAGCGCTGTCGCGCATGGTCTCGGCGCTAGGCAAAACAGGCGCGACGGTGCTGATGACCTCAGAGCTTGAAGATCGATACACCGATTTGCGCTTCAGCCCCTACGGTACTGCCTTTTTGACCGATGCGATCATCGTGCAACGCTACGTTGAGCTGGAATCGCAGTTGCAGCGCGTGATGGCCGTGGTGAAAGTGCGCGCGAGTGCGCATTCACATGAAATTCGCGCTTTCGAAATCAACGATGACGGAATCAAGATTGGCGATTCGCTGAGCAGCTATGAAGCGTTGTTGAGTGGTGCGGCCACCCGGAGTTCGTTGTGATTGAAAGCGAACTTGATCGCAAAATAGCTGTGGCTTCGGGCAGGCTTGCGCTGCTGGACGAGGAGGCGAGTCAACTGCGCTCTGAACTCGTTGTCCTTCGACGCCTGGGCAAACAGGCTCAAGCCGTCTTGGCAAGTCAATCCGCGCAGCTTCTGGAGGCTAACCAGCAGTTGGTCGTGGCGGCATTGCATTCTGATCATGTGGCCGAAACCGCAGTGAGCGAGCTTTTCGCAATGACCAATACGCGCCAGCGCGACGGCCTGACTAACACGCCGAATCGCGAGTTGATGATTGACCGAATGGAGCATGCTATCGACATGGCGAAGCGCGGCAATATGCGGCTCGCTGTGTTGTTTATCGACCTTGATCAGTTCAAGAAGATCAACGATACGCACGGCCATATGATCGGTGATCAGGTACTGCAATTGGTAGCGCGCCGACTGGAGGCAGTCGTACGCGTATCCGACACGGTGAGTCGATTCGGCGGCGATGAATTTTTAGTGTTGCTGACGGAAATATCACAGGCTTCAGACGCTGCGCTGGCGGCAGTCAGCCTGCTCGCTGCAATCGCTGCTCCCGGCCCCATTAAGAACGGAACGGTGCAACTGTCCGCGAGCATCGGCATCGCTGTCTATCCGGGCGACGGTGCCGACGCGGAAACGCTTATCAGTCGCGCAGACGAAGCGATGTATCGCGCCAAGCGACAAGGCGGTGGTGGTTTTGAGCACGCCTTGCCGCTACGTCCCAGTTCGTCAGACGCGTAGATCTGGCTGGCTTATTGAGCAACAACCGTCGAAAGCTGGGCACCGTCTTTCACGCGGTCTAAGCGTTGCGTTGAAATCCGAATCTCGACGTCATGATCCTGCCGGTCATCGACTAGTGTGATGACCGCTTCCGGTTGCTCAATGCCATCGATCATCACAGTTGTCGCGCCCGCCTCTGATTCAGCCGTTTCAAGTTGCCGCACAGCGATCACGTAGAACGTTTCGCGGTATCGGTAGCGTAGCGTGAATTGCTTCCAGTCGGGGGGCAGACACGGCGTAAAACTGAGCTTGTTGGCTTGAATGTGTAGCCCCAGCAACGATTCAAGAATGAACCGGTACATCCAGCCCGCCGAGC
>JBBRVM010000035.1:0-13894 GCA_038246865.1 Burkholderiales bacterium | reverse complement strand
GAGCTATGCGCGAGTTCATCGCTTCGGCCCAAAGCACGCAAAACGTAACTCGGCTCCAGCGACGCGCTGGTACACGCCGAGCCCGACGACACTGCAATTTCCTTCACGCCCATGATCAAGCTTTCGCCCTCGACGTAGTTAAAACTGATGTTCAGATTGTGTGGAACACGTTCGTCCATATCGCCGTTGATGAACACTTCGGGAATGTCCTTCAGGCCTTTGTACAAGCGGTCCCGCAGCATACGGATGCGCTCGTTCTCGGTATTCATTTCGAGGCGCGCGAGGCGGAACGCTTCGCCCATGCCGACGATTTGATGCGTCGCCAGCGTCCCCGAGCGGAACCCCCGCTCATGCCCGCCACCGTGAATTTGTGCCTCTAGCCGAATGCGTGGTTTTTTGCGTACAAACAGCGCGCCCATGCCTTTTGGGCCATAGGTTTTATGCGCGCTCATGCTGAGCAAATCCACCTTGACATCTTGCAAATCAATCAGCACTTTGCCCGTGGCCTGCGCCGCGTCAACATGAAAAATAATGCCTTTGCTGCGGGTAATTTCGCCGATTTCTTTAATCGGTTGAATCACGCCTATTTCGTTATTCACCCACATGATCGAAACGAGAATGGTGTCGGGCCGCAGTGCCGCCTTGAACGCATTCATGTCGATCAAGCCGTTCTCCATCACGTCCATGTACGTGACTTCGAAGCCCTGCCGCTCGATCTCCCTCATGGTGTCGAGTGTGGCTTTGTGCTCAGTCTTCACCGTGATGAGGTGCTTGCCTTTTTCTTTGTAGAACTGGGCCGCACCTTTAACCGCGAGGTTGATCGATTCGGTCGCGCCGGACGTCCAGACGATTTCTTTAGCATCGCAATTGACAAGTGCTGCAACCTGCTCGCGCGCCTCGTCCACTGCGGCTTCCGACTCCCAGCCGTAGGCGTGTGAGCGCGACGCCGGGTTGCCGAAATGCTCGGTAAGGAACGGAATCATCTTGGCTGCAACACGCGGATCAACCGGCGTTGTTGAGCTGTAGTCCATATATATCGGGAGGTGGTTCATAGAAACTTCAGAACAGGAAAACAAAAAACTAGGCAGCAAGCGCAGCAGGCGCAGAGAGTTTGCGCAGATCTTTCACCATGTGAATCGAGGGATTTTTGCGCGCTTTGGCATCATCCACGAGCGATTGCAGGCTCACGCCTTGCAGGTAGGTGAAGATGTGTGCGTTGAGGCTGGCCCAGAGGTGATGCGTGAGACAAATGCTGTCGTCGTGGCAGTTCTTTTCGCCACCGCAGCTGGTGGTATCAATCGGCTCATCGACTGCAATGATGATGTCGGACACGCTCATGGTGCCTGGTGGTTTGGCCAGGTTGTAGCCGCCCCCCGGCCCGCGCACACTCTCGACGAGACCAGCACGACGCAGCTTGCCGAACAGCTGCTCGAGGTAGGAGAGGGAAATTTTCTGCCGCCCGGAGACTTCGGCCAGAGTGACGGGCCCTTCGTGATTGAAGAGCGCCACATCGATCATGGCGGTGACGGCGAAACGGCCTTTGGTGGTGAGTTTCATGACGCTTTTGCACTCGCTTGTTTTAACCGACCCAACCCGCGCAACTATTGCCGCGCAGATTTGACTGGATTGGCATGATTATAGTAATCCCGAGTAATTTAGTCAAATGAAAGTCCGAGTAGTTCCGTAGGACATTTGACTGTGCCTCGACTGGTCGACAGCTTTTCCATGAAGTCCATAATTCACGGGGGCCAAGAGCGCCATTTCGTCATTTATCGACTATTAAGCTATTCAACACCTAGCCCCGGTGCGCTGGTAGTTACCTACAAAAGCTGTCTACCTATTTCCGAAATCTGCAATCCTTCTCGGGCGACCATTGCGCGGGTAGGACACCATCAAGACAGTTACCTCCGCATTGCGCAGCGACAACCTGAACAACTACCCTTACCGGAACTTCCACCCGTATCCGCAACGTAGCTATCAGGCCAATTTGCGAGCGAATTTTTAGCCTACAAACTGGGCGAATCGAAATCCGAAATGGCGCACAGCACCGTGTGTAATCCTGTGTCAACATGCCCGCATGCAGTAACGAACTGCGGGCCAGATTCAATTCGTCACACGCCTTTATACAAAGGAAATCTATGTCATTCTCAAAGCGTCAATTTCTTCAAATCACCGCTGCCGCGAGCATCGCGCTCAATTTCCCTGCTCGCGCACAGAGCAACGTCGGCAAGATCGTCGTCGGCTTTCCGCCCGGCGGTACGGTGGACGTGGTGGCGCGACGGCTGGCCGACAAGATCAAAGGCACATTCGCTGAAAACGTGATCGTGGACAGTAAGCCCGGTGCCGGCGGTCGCATCGCGCTGGAGGCCGTGAAAAACGCGGGCGCCGACGGCTTGACGTCGGTGCTCACTCCGTCGTCCATGGTCGTCGTGTATCCGCATGTTTATCGCAAATTAAGCTACGACCCGTCGCGCGACTTCGCTCCGGTGATGCCCGTGTGCGCCAACGCGCTGGCCTTCGTCGCTGGCCCCGCGGTGCCCGAAAGCGTTAAGACGCTGCCACAGTTTGTGGAATGGGCCAAAGCCGACAAGAAAGGCACCTACGGTTCGCCCGCCGCCGGTTCGATGCTGCACTTCATGGGCATTGTGTTTCGCAACAAAGCGGGCATCGAATTGACGCATGTGCCGTATCGCGGGATGGCTCCTGCGATTCAGGATTTACTGGGCGGCAGCGTGAGCACCTGCCTCGGCACGCTCGGTGACTTCTTGCCCCATCTGGCCAGCGGCAAGCTTCGCCCGCTGGCGGTAACGAGCCCGCAACGCTCGCGCTTTATGCCCAACGTGCCAACGTTCGCCGAGCAGGGCTACGCAGAAGCGACGGGCATGGACTGGTTCGGATTGCTGATGCACGCGAAGACCTCACCTGATGCCATCAACAAGTTGCGCGCCGCCGTGCGCACCGCGCTTGCCGATCCGGCTACCGTGGAAACGCTGGACAAACTGGGCTTCGAGCCGCTCGACTTATCCTCCGCTGCATTCGCGCAACGCATCAAGCAAGAGACGGATTTTTGGGCACCGATTGTGAAGGCGTCGGGGTTCAGTGCGGAAGACTAAGGCCCACGTCACGGCGAAGAGCTTTTCCATCAGCTTTTTAATGAAACCCTTTATTTGCCGGGGCTGTGACGTCGATTTCTCACCAATCGACTTATGCCATTATTATCGGCTAGCCCCGGTGTAATGGCGTCTTCAGCACGAAGCTGATACAGAGAAAACAGGACGTTGAACCTCAGTTTGCATCGGTTGCAGGTAGCGGCGACACGCCCTGTTCAATGGCCGCGGCAGTCTGCGCGACAAGTGCACGCGCAAACGCTGGCCGCGAACGTAACCGCGTCCAATACGCTGCAACAGAGCGCGTGAATTTCGTATCGAGCGCGAGCAATTCCGCCAGCATCACCGCGTAGCCGATAGAAATATCCGCCGCCGTAAACCGACCTGCCGCCACGTATTCATGCGTCGACAGCAAAGGCTCCAGCGTGCGCAACCGCGAGAGAAACCACTTGCTGTAGTCCTCCGCCACCTGCGGCTGCAACCGCCCCACGGGCTCGAAGCGCGAGTAGCGCAGCACCAGTGTCTGCGGAAACGTCAGTGTCGCCTCGCCCATGTGCAGATAGTTCAAATAGCTGCCGAAATCAGGCTCGTGCGCGCCCACGTTGAGTACGCCTGGCGAGTGACGTAGCGCCAGATATTCGCAGATCGCCGCGGACTCCGTCATGAGCGTTTCACCGTCGATAAAGAGAGGCACCGTGCCGCGCGGATTCAGTTCAAGGAACGATTTGTCCTCTGCGCGCGGTGGGAACGCGAGCACGCGCAAGTCGTAGGGAACGCGAAGCTCTTCGAGCAACCACAGCACGCGGAATGAACGAGCGCTTATGCAGTGGTAGAGGATGGGCATCAAGTATTTTTGCCGTGAGGCCACGTGTCCTCAACACGTTGCTCGCAGCCCCGAGCTATGAAAGTTGTCGCAAACATCACGCAGCCATAGGCTGAATCTCAGCCAGCACTTTCTTCGCAAGCTGCTTCTCAGCCACTTTGATCTCAAACGCAGTTTGCAGATTCATCCAGCTTTGTACGTCACCCCGAAATAGCGGACGATACGCTTGGCGGTGTCGACTGTGACGCCGCGCCGTTCGAGCACGATGTCGTTGATACGCGAGGCGGGCACCTTGAGCGCGACGGCTAACGCATTCGCGCTGGGGCCTAGCGGCTTCAGATAGTCCTCACGCAACATCTCACCGGGATGCACGGGACGCATGGCGTTCTTCTTCACGCTTCGCATAAGTGCTTTCATCGTCCATTGGAGTGCAGTCTAACCCGACACTACTCATAACGCAGGCGGCAATCCAGGTGCGATGCAAGCGCTGGTGCTCGATCTCGCATTCAGGCGTGCCGCTAGCTGGTTCCTCGGCTTACGCTTTGGATGACGCCAAAGCATTCAGCCGTCTCGCGCGAAGGAATGCCAGTCAGTTTGCCGACGGAATTAGCAGCCCCCTAACCACCGCAGGCCGCGCTACAAACGCCTCCAGCGACCGCGCAACATTCGGGAATTCACCAAACCCTACCAGCTCACCCGCACCGTAGAACCCGATAAGGTTTCTCACCCACGGGAAGGTCGCGATGTCGGCGATGCTGTAGTCGTCGCCCATAATCCAGGCGCGGTCGGCGAGGCGTTTGTTCAGCACGTTGAGCAGTCGCTTTGATTCGGCGACGTAGCGTTCGCGCGGGCGTTTATCCTCGTAGTCCTTGCCCGCAAATTTGTGGAAGAAGCCGAGCTGTCCGAACATGGGGCCAACGCCGCCCATTTGCCACATGAGCCACTGGATCGTTTCGTAGCGTTTCGCCAAATCCTTCGACATGAATTTGCCCGTTTTGTCGGCGAGATAAATCAAAATCGCGCCGGTTTCCCAAAGTGGAAAAGGCTTTCCATCAGGCCCGTCGGGATCGATGATCGCGGGGATTTTGTTGTTTGGATTGAGGGACAAAAATTCCGGAGTCATCTGATCGTTGCTGCCGAAGTCGACCTTGTGCGGCTCATAAGGCAGGCCTGTTTCTTCCAGCATGATCGACACCTTCACACCGTTCGGCGTGGGCAGCGAATACAGTTGAATGTGATCGGGATGCTGCGCTGGCCATTTTTTAGTGATCGGGAAGAGGGACAGGTCGGTCATGTTGAATCCTTGAGGAACGTGAAGGCGTTTTGCTTATGTGGGGTCGCGCGCAGTTGATTCAACTGACCTCAAAAAACGTCGAGCAAGCGATGCGCTGGCTCACTTGCCACCCATGTCTCCCATCGCGCTACAGGCTTGCGCACGAGCAGACCACCCACATTGCCATGCGGACGATGACCACCTTGAAGACGCGTGCATTGATGGGCCGCTGTTTTTTCTTGAATCACAACAACCATTTGTAGAGCACCGCCGCAACAACGACCGCTGCCGCGATCCAGACCCAAATCGGCACGGAGGCTTTGCTGGTGGCAGCGGCTGGCGCCGTTGCGTCAGACGCGCTCGCTGCGGTCACGTCAGCGGCCGGTTCGGCGACAAGCGCATCGAATTTCGAGAAAAAATCATCGGCGATTTTGCGCGCGGCGGCGTCGACCAGACGCGAACCGATCTGCGCGAGTTTGCCGCCGATCATGGCGTTGGCAACGTAATCGAGGCGCGTACTTGATGGGCTCTCGGCTATCAGGGAAACGTTGGCCGTGCCGTTGGCGAAACCAGCAGGTCCGCCCTGCCCTTCGAATTTAAGTTTGTAGCTGTTTGGCGGTTGCACGTCTTCCAGTTGCAATTTGCCTTTGAACTTCGCGCTTACCGGTCCGACCTTCACGCTCATCGCGGCGACGAACATGCCGGGCCCGGTCGCCTCCAGACTGTCGCAGCCGATGATGCATTGTTTCAACATCGCGGGATCATTCAACGCCGCCCAAACCTTGGCCTGCGGCGCGTTGATGACGCGGCTGTCTTTCATATCCATCTTGTTATCTCCCTGTCTCTACGAAAAGTTCAAGTGTCTTTTTTTCTTTCAGCTTTTTTATTTAACGCCGACTACATTGGGGCTAACGGGCAAAATCGACTAAAGTCGACTTATGCCACTATTCATCACTAGCCCAAATACAGCGGCGCTTTCACGCAAAAGCGGATAGCTAGCTTGATGCTTAAACAAACTGCAAATATCGTTTACCGATCCATTACGCACCCAGCGCCGCCGCCAACGCTTTGATCGATTGCAAATTGTGCGCCGGAACAAACTTCGTCGCATGCGGCAACAGCGCCTGAATGCCAGCCGCGCGCGGTGCAAATCCGTCATAACGCAACAGCGGATTGAGCCAGATCAGTTGCCGACACGATTTGCCGAGTCGTTCGGCACTCGCCGCGAGTACGTTGATGTCATCACGATCCAGCCCGTCGGTGAGCAAGAGCACCACCGCGCCCTGCCCCAGCACGCGACGACTCCAGCGCTGATTAAATTCATGCAGACAGGCACCGATGCGCGTGCCACCCGACCAATCGGGTGCGGCGCTCGCCACTCGCCCAAGCGCGGCGTCGACGTCCTTGTGACGCAGTTGCCGCGTGATGTGAGTGAGCCGCGTACCGAACAGGAACACTTCGACATGCTGCTCGGCGTTGGCAGTATGAATCGACGCGTTCGTGAGCGCATGAATGAAATGCAAAAACATCCGCGTATAGCGATGCATCGAACCTGAAATGTCACAGAGCACGACAAGCGGCGGCGGCTTCACTTGCGGGGCCTTGCGCGAGAGGTGAATCACCTCGCCGCCGGTGCGAACGCTTTCGCGCAGCGTGCGGCGCAAATCGATGATCCTGCCGCGATTGACGCTGCGTGTGCGTCGGGTGCGAATCGGTTTCACTGGCAGCGCAAAATCGGCAATCGCGCCTTTGGCCTGCGCCCATTCAGCGGCCGTCATGCTCTCAAAATCGAGGCGCTGGAATTTCTCGTTGGCCGAAAAGGTCAGCGTTGCATCAAACTCGAGCTCGTCCGGGTCTTGCGTCGGCTGCGGTGCCTGCTCTGATTGCTGCCCATGCATGGCGTCGAGCAGACGCGTGGGTGGTGGCGGAGGCGGTGTCGCGGTGCCGCGCCCGGAGACTTCCGGCAATAACGCAGCCATCATCTTCGCCGCAATATCCGGGTCACGCCAAAACAGATCAAACGCCGTATCGAACAGCACCAGATGCTCCGAGCGCGAGACCAACACGCAACGCAGCGCCGCCTTCAAATCCTGTCGCGTTTCGATCCCCGCCACCTCTACACAAGCCAGCGCATCGAGCGCTGAGCGCGTGCCTAATGGCAACCCAGCGTCGCGCAGGATGCGGGTGAAGTGGAGGACATTGGTCGCGAGCATCTGGACGGTCGACTATTGCGACTTTGACTCATCCATTACGGTCTGCATACGCGTGCGCAGCGCATGAATATCGTCCTGATATTTGAGCAACACGCCGAGCGTGTCGTTGATGTTCTCTTTCGAGAGTTCGATCACGTCTAGCGCGGTGAGCGCACGCGTCCAGTCGATCGTCTCCGCGATGCCGGGCAACTTGAACATGTCCTCCTTGCGCACACGCTGCACAAAGGCAACGATCTGCGCGGACAGCCGCTGATCGACGCCGGGCACCTTGCGCCGCACGATCTCAAGCTCGCGCGCGGCGTTTGGATAATCCACCCAGTAGTACAAGCAGCGCCGCTTGATCGCATCATGAATTTCACGCGTGCGGTTCGACGTGATTACCACTAGCGGCGGCTCTGTCGCCGTGATGGTGCCCAGCTCGGGAATGGTGATCTGAAAGTCGGAGAGTACTTCAAGCAGGAACGCCTCGAACGGCTCGTCGGCGCGATCCAGCTCGTCGATCAACAGCACGGGTGCCGCACCGACTTTGCCCTGCAGGGCTTGCAGTAGCGGGCGCTTGATGAGGAATTCGTCACTATAGATGGCGCGCTCAATGTGTCCGCTGGTGGTGCGCTCCGACGCTTTGATCGCGAGCAATTGCCGTTGAACATTCCACTCATACGCGGCCTGTGCGATGTCGAGACCTTCGTAGCATTGCAGCCGAATCAGATCGCGCCCCAAAGTACTCGCGAGCACTTTGGCAATCTCGGTTTTGCCAACGCCTGCATCACCTTCCAGAAATAGCGGGCGCTGCATTTTCAGCATCAGGTAGACCGACGTCGCAAGCGCGCGATCAGCGACGTAGTTCGCGCTGTCGAGGAGTTTGACGGTGGCGTCGATGCTGGTGGGTGGGGCGATGGCGGTCATGAAATATGGGGTGAGAAACACAGCGCTGCTGCGTCAGGAGATTGATTGTGACAGTTTGCAAAGATGTTCACGCTCTGCCCCCTCCCCTTCAAGGGGAGGGTTGGGGTGGGGATGGTTTTCTTCCCCGAAATCGCATCCGCGTGTCACTACGAACGACCATCCCCCACCTGCCCTCCCCCTTGAAGGGGGAGGAACCAAACCACAGCGACACCCGAGGGTCAACACCACTCCAGACACAACAAACCCCGCCGCAGCGGGCTGGTTGATCGTTCGTCGTGAGCGCCCTACTTCGCCGCAGCCGCAGCTCGCCCGGCGATCACCGGGATCAGATGCGCGCGATACTCGGCACTTGCGTGCAGATCGCCATTCAAGTTATCGGCACTCATCTTCACAGCATTGCAAGCAGCCGCCGTCCAGTCAGCCGCCAGCGCCGTCTCAAGCGCCGTCGCTCGGAATGCGCAGGAACCCGCGCCGGTAACGGCAACGCGCACGCCCTGACTGCCTTTGCTCACAAACACGCCCACCAGCGCAAAGCGCGATGCCGAGTTTTTGAACTTCACGTAGGCTGCTTTTTCCGGAACCGGAAAACTTACCGCCGTGATAATTTCGCCCTCGTCGAGCGCAGTTTCATATAGCCCGAGGAAGAACGAATCACCTGCGATGTTTCGCTTGTTGGTGTGGATCGTTGCGCCGAGGCCCAGCACTGCCGCCGGGTAGCAAGCCGCAGGATCGCTGTTAGCCAGCGAGCCGCCAATCGTACCCATGTTGCGCACCTGACGATCACCAATGCCACCGGCCAGATCAGCCAGCGGAGGAATCGCCTTTTGCACATCGGCGTTTGCCGCGACATCGGCATGTTTCGCCATTGCGCCGATCTTGACCATGCCGCCCGTAACACTGATCGCTTTGAGATCAGGAACGAGCGACAAATCAATCATCGCGTCAGGCGAAGCCAGGCCCAGTTTCATCGAGGCGAGAATCGATTGTCCGCCCGCCAGAAAACGTAAATCGCCGCCCCCGCCCGCGAGTGTTGCGGCGCTGGCGAGGTCCTTCGGTTGGTGCAGTTCAAATGCATTCATTGTCTGGCCTCCTTATGCCTGTGCTGCGGTTTGCATGGCACGCCAAACGCGCTCTGGCGTCGCGGGCATGTCGATGTGTTTGACGCCGATGGCGTCGGTCACGGCATTGATAAACGCGGGTGGCGAACCAATCGCGCCGGCTTCGCCGCAGCCCTTTACGCCCAATGGATTGTGCGTACAGGCAGTGACGTTGTTGCCCACCTTGAAGTTCGGGAAATCGTCCGCTCGCGGCATGGCGTAATCCATGTAGCTCGCAGTCAAAAGCTGCCCGCTTTCCGGGTCGTAGATGCAATTCTCAAGCAGCGCCTGACCGAGTCCCTGCGCAAGACCACCATGCACTTGCCCTTCAACAATCATCGGGTTGATGATGTTGCCAAAATCGTCCATCGCGGTGAACGCACAAATTTCAACCTTGCCGGTTTGCGGGTCAACTTCCACTTCGCAAATGTGCGTGCCTGCCGGATACGTGAAGTTGGTCGGATCGTAGAACGCGTTCTCGTTCAGACCTGGCTCCAGCTTGTCGAGCGGGTAGTTGTGCGGCACGTAAGCGGTGAGCGACACGCTGGCGAACGGCACTTTTTTGTCAGTGCCTTTCACGATGAATTCGCCGTTGACGAACTCAATGTCCGTATCACTTGCCTCAAGCAAATGCGCTGCAATTTTCTTGCCCTTGGCGATGACCTTGTCAACCGCTTTCACAATCGCTGAACCGCCAACCGCGAGGGAGCGCGAACCGTACGTTCCCATGCCGAACAACACTTTTCCGGTGTCGCCATGCGAGATGGAAACGTCATCAATCGGAATGCCCAGCTTGTCGGCCACGACCTGTGCAAACGTCGTCTCGTGACCCTGACCATGGGAATGCGAACCCGTGAACACTTCGACTTTTCCGGTCGGGTGTACACGTACTTCACCAGACTCGAACAAACCAGCTCGAGCGCCCAGTGCGCCCGCAACGTTTGACGGCGCAAGCCCACACGCTTCGATATAGCTCGAATAGCCCAAGCCACGCTTCATGCCACGCGCTTCAGACTCGGCACGGCGCGCTGCAAAGCCCGCCACATCGGCCATTTTGATCGCGCCATCCAGCGTCGCGTCGTAGTCACCCACGTCATAAGTGAGGCCCACCGGCGTGGCGTACGGGAACGTACGGATGAAGTTAAGACGGCGAATTTCTGCAGGATCCATCTTCATGTCGCGCGCAGCGACTTCGACCATGCGCTCCACGACGAACGTCGCCTCAGGGCGACCCGCACCACGATATGCGTCGACCGGCGCGGTGTTGGTAAACACTGCGGTCACTTCAACATAAATTGAAGGCGTCGTGTACTGACCCGCGAGCAAGGTGCCATAAAGAATCGTCGGAACAGCTGTAGAAAACGTCGACAGATACGCACCCATCGCCGCCGTCGTGTCCACACGGAAACCAAGGAACTTGCCGTCTTTGTCCATCGCGAGTTGCGCCTTGGTCACATGGTCACGACCATGCGCGTCGGACAAAAACGCCTCGGTGCGATCCGCCGTCCATTTGATCGGGCGGTTCACGCGTTTGCTCGCCCACACGAGCACCGTTTCTTCGGCATACACAAAAATCTTGGAGCCGAAACCACCGCCCACATCCGGCGCCACCACACGCATCTTGTGCTCAGGAATGCCCAGCACAAACGCGCACATCAGCAGTCGTTCAACATGCGGGTTTTGATTAGCCACATACAGCGTGTAGCTCTCGCTGGAGCGGTCGTACGACGCATTAGCGGCGCGCGGCTCCATCGCATTCGGTGCGAGGCGCTGGTTAATGAGTTCCAGCGTGCTGATGTGATGCGCTTTCTCAAACGCGGCCTTCACGCCCGCCTCGTCACCATGACCCCATGTGTAGCAAACATTGTTTGGTGCCTGATCATGCACCGCTGTCTTGCTTGCTGCGGCAGTGCCGGTGCTCACGACGGCGGGCAGAATGCCGTAATCAACGTCCATCGCGTCCGCGGCAGCACGTGCCTGCTCCGACGTCTCCGCGATGACGACGGCGACGTGATCGCCAACATAACGCGCTTTACCGATACACAGAATCGGATGTGGTGGCTCAATCGCGGGGGTGCCGTCCTTGCTGGTGATGCCCCAGCCGCAGGGCAGGCCGCCGATTTTTGACTCTTCAATGTCTTTGCCAGTGAAGATTGCGACGACGCCAGGCATTGCAGCCGCCGCGGTCGAATCGATGCCGTTGATTGTGGCGTGCGCGTGCGGCGAGCGCACAAAGGCCGCGTAGGTTTGACGCGGCAAAATGATGTCGTCGGTGTATTGACCATTACCAGTCAAAAACCGGTGGTCTTCCTTGCGCGTAACGCGCGCGCCGATTCCGTCAGTTTTCATCTTGAACTCCTTACTGCATTGCTGCCAGGCCAGCTTTCACTGACGTGACAATGTTCTGATAACCGGTGCAACGACAAATATTGCCGTCGAGGCAAGCGCGAATTTCCTCGTCGCTTGGATTCGTCACTTTGCCCTTGAGTTCGCACGCGCTCATCACCATGCCCGGCGTGCAGAAGCCGCATTGCAGACCGTGGTTCTCCTTGAACGCCGCCTGCATCGGATGCATGTCGCCATGGGCGGCAGCGAGGCCTTCAATGGTCATTACGTCCGCGCCCTGCGCCTGTACGGCGAGCATATTGCAGGACTTCACGGCGCGACCGTTGACGTGCACGGTGCAAGCGCCGCATTGCGATGTATTGCAGCCCACATGCGTGCCGGTCAGGCGCAAATGTTCGCGTATGAAATCGACTAATGTGGTCGAGGCTGGAACCGCAGCGGTAACCGACGTTCCGTTCACCTTCATGGTGATGTTCACTGACATGATGCACTCCTCCTTATGAAATACCGTTGTCAAATCTACTCTTCAAGGATAACCGCAAAGTTCGTATGATGGAAGTTCCGAAGTACGGTGCAGTGCGACGATCAAGGCAGCTATCGGGTTTACCACTACACACCTTGCCAAAAGGCGCATGTGCCCCACCCGACGCGTCGAAACTGAACGAATTTCCATCAAAAAGTGTTGCAAATTGCAACGCAAAAATCGAACCACCACGATAGCGCAGCGACGTGCGCGAGATCGTCACGCGACTGCTGCTGTCGATGAACAGCTACGGTGGCCCGCGCTCATCTCGCTCCGGATGTCTGGGCGCTGATGCTGCGGCATCCGTGACCGGGAAACCTGCGTCAACTCACCAACGTGCTCGCCACTGCGATGGCGATAGCGGCGCCGGGCGCAACCATCGAGCGTGAACATCTGCCCGATGACTTTCTTGATGACATTATCGAGCGTGACGGCGCGAATGCTTCGGCTCCGTTGGTGATGCCCGTCACAAGCAACGCGCCGGTGTCACTCGACGACATGACGGTTAGCGCCATGCAGCTCGCGCTGGAACGTCATCGTGGCAACGTCTCCGCCACTGTACGTGAATTGGGCGTCAGTCGCAACACGCTATATCGCAAACTGCCAAAGTCTTTGCTTCGCGCATCGGCGTCGTAGGCATCTTTGGTTCAGCCGGAAAGTTCATCCTCGTTCGAAGGTAGGCCCAGTCCGACATTCAAACCCGCTCTACTCCGAGTTGTTCTTGCAGGAAAGGCACTTACTCTGTCTCCGTCGGTAATCTGAAACATCACGGAGGCAAAAAATGTCGCAGTTAGTAGTCGCGCGTTTTCAGGAACAGGACGAGACGGCGGCGGCAGTTTCTGCGCTGGAATCAGCTGGCTTTAGCGCCGGAACTATCAGCTCGTTCTACGTGACCACTCCGGGGCAACATGACATGTTTCCCCTGGGCGGCGATAGCGAAGCATCGTCCGGGGCGAAAGATGCTGGCGAAGGCGCTGCGGTCGGTGCAGGTGCAGGCGGCTTGGTGGGTGGCGCTGTGGGCGCGTTGGGCATTCCCATCGGAGGCCCCGCAACCGTTGTCGGTGGTGCGCTGCTTGGAAGTTATATCGGGTCCCTCGTCGGCAGTTTCTCTGAAATGAAAGAGAAAAGCGAAAACGAAGCCGACGGCGAGAAGCAGAGCGCAATCCGGAAAGCGGGCATGCTGGTCGCGGTTGCTGCCTCAAGTGAATCGTTGCAGAAGTTGGCCACTAGCGTCCTTCGAAAATCGGGCGGCCACGGCCTTGAGTTGGCCGAAGGCCACATCGAATCCGGCGATTGGAAGGACTTCGATCCGCGAACCCCGCCAAAGTTTTTGTCCAACTGATGAGTTTCCCGCAGCGCAGAGACCGAGCCACACTCTGAACGAACCTGGGCGGAACCAGGCCGCGTTTCGGGACTCAAAGCATTTTGATCAGGAGTCAGCCATGAAAAAATGTTTCGCCCTTGTGGCCTTGTCGCTGTCGCTCTTTGCTCGCTCTGCATGGGCCGAGCCAAACTTGACGGTGGTGTTCGTTCATCCCGAAAACTACTCCGACGCCAGCTATTCCAGTATGTTTGCCAACGCGCAGGATCGAGCGGATGTGCAACG
>JBBRVM010000034.1:0-13924 GCA_038246865.1 Burkholderiales bacterium | reverse complement strand
TCTATCTTTACGGTGGAGTCGGACGCGGCAAAAGTTTTTTAATGGACGCGTTTTACGGCGCGTCAAAAATTCGTCGAAAGACGCGCGTTCATTTTCACGCCTTCATGCGCAGCGTACATGCGGATCTGCGCACGCTCAAGCATGAGGCTGATCCGCTGGTTGCTGTTGCCGAGCGTCTGGCCGAGAAATATCGGCTGATTTGCTTCGATGAATTTCATGTTAGTGACATTGCGGATGCGATGATTTTGGGGCGGTTGCTCTCGAATTGCTTTGATCTCGGCATCGTGTTCGTGATGACCTCGAACTACGCGCCGGATCGGCTCTATCCCGAGGGTTTGCAGCGACAGAATTTCGTGCCGACCATCACGCTGATCAAGGACCGCATGGACGTCGTTGAGGTGGACAGCGGCGTCGATTACCGTCGCCGCACACTAGAGCAGGACAGCGTTTATCACACGCCGCTGTCGACGGATACTGACACGAAATTGGCGGCTACGTTCGCGCGACTGGTCACGGGCAAAGTCTCTGCCGACAAATCCATCACGCTGCTGGGCCGCGAAATTGCGCTGCGAAAGCGTGCTGATGGCGTGATCTGGTTCGACTTTGCCGCGCTGTGCGAAACACCGCGCTCGCAGAACGATTACCTCGAATTGGCCGAAGCGAATCACACGTTAATTCTGTCCAGCGTGCCGATATTGGGCAGAAAGGATAGCAACGTGATCCGTAGATTTACGCTGCTGGTGGACGTGCTCTACGATCATCGCGTGAAGCTCATCATGAGCGCCGCTGCGTCGCTTGCGGAAATCTCAAAAGTGGATGACAGCGTGAAGGACAGTGACACCTGGCGCGTGCTCACTGAGTTCGCGCGCACTACGTCGCGGCTTACGGAAATGCAGAGCGCGGAGTACATGGGCGAGGCGCATTTAACGTCGCTGATGCGCTGACATTGTCGTCAGCTTTTTTGTCGAGATGACGTCTGCATTAGGGCCGACAGGTTGAAAGTAGGTTAGTCGACTAAAAGCAATAATCGCCGCCAGCCCCTATTAAGTCGTGCTTTCAGCCAAAAGCTGTACTGTCAGGTCAGCGACCGTCAACCCAAAATCGCGACCGTAATCCAGTAGGAAATCAGGCCAACAACGATGGAAAGCAGGCCGACCATGCGCAACTGGCCGTCGTTGAACTGGGCAACCTTCAGCATCGTTTCACGCCAGACTTTCGGTGCGATGAAGGGCAGTAGCCCTTCGATGACGAGCACCAGACATAACGCTGCGAAGATTTCCAATTCAGGTTTTGCCGACGCTCAATGTCTCGGGCATCACTTGCCTTTACCGCTGTTTTTCAGGAACTTGAAGAAGTCGGCGCTCGGGTCGAGCACCATGACATCAGACTTGCTCTTGAACGTCGATTTGTACGCTTCAAGGCTGCGGTAGAACGAGTAGAACTCTGCGTTCTGGCCGTATGCAGCGCTGTAAATCGCTGCGGCCTTCGCGTCGCCGGAGCCCTGCATTTCCTGCGCCTTTTTGTAGGCATCAGCCAGGATCACTTGAGCCTGTTTGTCGGCGTCTGCCTTGATCCGTTCGCCTTCGGCGGCACCCGTGGAGCGCAATTCAGCGGCGACGCGTTGACGCTCGGAGCGCATACGGTCAAACACGCGAGTGGACACAGAGTCGTCAAAGTCAACCCGCTTGAGGCGCACGTCGATGATTGTCACGCCAATTTTCTTGGCATCAACCTCGGCTGATTTGCGCACTTCAATCATGAACTTTTCGCGGTCGCCCGAGATAACTTCCTGCAACGTGCGACGACCAAACTCTTCGCGCAACAGCGAGGTCACGGTTTGACCGATGCGGCGCTCGGCCTGCTTCTCGTCGCCACCAACCGCACGAAGAAATTCGCGTGGATCTGCGATTTGCCACTTCACGAACGAATCAACTTGCACCGGCTGATTGCCGGCCGTGTTGAAGCGCTCGGGCTCGGGGGTGTCGAGCGTGAGGACTTGTTTGCTGTATTTGCTGACTGATTGAATGAACGGAATCTTGAAGTTCAGACCCGGTTGATCCTTGATGGATACGACTTCGCCTAACTGACGAACCATCGCGAATTCACGCTCGTCAACCGAGAACAGCGTCTGTGAAAACGCGAACAGTGCGACGAGAAACGCGGTGAGGATGGGAGCAATTTTGTTCATGATTTAGTGCTCCTGATTATCTGGATTCGCGAGCGCCGCGCGTGGTCTCACGCGTGGAGCCTCGATTGGTCGGAGATTCGACTGCGGCAGCCGGATCAGGCAGTGCAGGACGTGTAGCTTCGGGCAGCGCTGCGGCGGCAGAAGCAGCTGATCGCGTGCTGTCCATCAACTTGTCGAGCGGCAGATAAAGCAAACTTTGGCCCGCCTTTTGATCAACCAGAATCTTGCTCGAGTTACCGAGAACGGACTGCATCATGTCGATATAGAGGCGTTCACGCGTGACGGCAGGAGCTTTGTTGTATTCGCCGACGACCGAGGTGAAGCGCGAGGCATCACCTTGTGCACGAGTCAACACGCTTTGCTCGTAACCAGAGGCTTCTTCAAGCAAGCGCGACGACCGACCACGCGCTTCGGGGATGATGCGGTTGGCATAAGACTGACCTTCGTTGACCTGGCGGTCACGATCTTGTTGCGCTTTCACCACATCTTGAAATGCCTCGATAACGGCTTCGGGCGCAGCGACGGCCTGAAGATTCAATTTACTGATGACGATGCCAGTCCCGTAGAGATCAAGCAGTTGCTGCATCAGTTTTTGCGTTGCCCCGGAAAACTCCTCACGGCCCTGATTGAGCAGGAAGTCCATCTTTCGTTTGCCGACCACCTCACGCATCGCCGTTTCCGCTGCCTGAACGACCGCTGCGTCGGGATTACGGTGATTGAAGAGGAAAGCCTTGGCGTCGGACAACGTGTATTGCACGGCGAATGCGATATCGATGATGTTCAAGTCTTCCGTCAGCATTTGCGCCTGTTTGGCGTCGCGATTTTTGCTTGTGCCTTTGAAGCCAATTTCGACCGAGCGCACCTGGTTCAAATTGATGATAGTGCGTGATTCGACGGGCCACGGAAAATGCCAGCGCGGCCCCACGTCGGTGGTTTCCACGTATTTGCCGAAGCGTTGAACGATACCGCGCTTGCCTTCGTCAACGATGTAGAAACCCGTGGCGAGCCACAGCAACACGCCGATGATGGCCGCGATGACAAGACCGCCTGTCGCAAATTTTGGACTGATGGAGGGGAAGCTTGGGCCACCGCCGCCCAAGCCGCCGGACGGGCGGTTGCCACCTTTTTTGCCGCCAAAAAGCTCGCCGACGCGGTCGTTGACCTTCTTCATGAGCTCATCAAGGTCTGGTGGGCCGCCGGAGCCACCCCTGCGTCCGCCGTTGTTACCGGACGGAGGCGGAGGAGGAGGAGGCGGTGGTGACGCGGGCGGAGGCGGGCTTGCAGGCTTGTCATCGTCGCTCTTGCCAGCATCGCTACCGGGCTTGCGGCCCCATTGCGGATCGTTCAGCGAGAGCTTGATTCGGTCCCAGAGCGCAAAGAGGGGATTGCTGGATTGGGTTTTCATTGTTACGAGTAGTTTTATTGTTCCGCTGCGGTGTGATCTTGAGCGGCCTCAAAGCCCGCCATGTAGTCGGTATTTTGGCGCGGAAAGCGCGCTTGCAAGACCGCACGTAATTCAGGAATACCCGCGCCGGTTTTCGACGAGACAAAAACGCGACGCGCTTGCCCGATGTCGTCGGTTTCCACGCGTCCGGCATCGCTGCCCAAGCCTAGCAAATCGCACTTGTTGACGATGATGAGCTGCGGGATTTCGGAGGCGCCGATTTCTTCAAGCACCAGATTGACCGCTTCGATCTGCTGATCACGCTGATCGCTGGCGCCGTCGACGACATGCAGTAGGAGGTCTGCCTCTACCGCCTCAAGCAGGGTCGCTTTGAATGCGTCGACCAGTTCGTGCGGCAAATCGCGGACGAAACCGACCGTGTCCGACACGACTAATGGCTGTGCGTCGGCCACATAGAGCTTGCGAACGGTCGTGTCCAGCGTGGCGAACAATTGATCGGCCGCGTACGTGCCTGCCGCTGTCAGGCGATTGAAGAGCGTGCTTTTACCAGCGTTGGTATAGCCAACGATAGCGATGGAAATGGTGCGTGAACGCTCGCGGCGGCGGCGCTGCGTCTGCCGTTGCTTGTCCACTTTTTCCAGGCGTTCCTTGAGCGCACGAATCTTGAGTGTGATGAGGCTCTTGTCAATTTCGAGCTGCTTCTCGCCCGGGCCGCGCATGCCGATACCGCCGCGTTGGCGCTCAAGGTGCGACCAGCCGCGAACAAGCCGCGTGGACATATGTTCCAGTTGAGCCAGCTCAACGGCCAGCTTGCCTTCGGCGCTGCGAGCGCGCATCGCGAAGATGTCCAGAATCAGCGAGCGCCGGTCAATGACTCGGCAGGACAGCGCTTTTTCAAGATTGCGCTCTTGCGCGCCTGAGAGCGTGTGATTGAAGATGACCAGTTCCGCCGACTGCGCGACGCAGGCGGCACCGATTTCTTCTACCTTGCCTTTCCCGGCATAAAGCGCGGGATCGGGACGATCACGACGTCCGGTAATAACGTCCGCCGTGTCAGCGCCCGCGCTTGACGCGAGCGATTTCAACTCCTCGATGTCGTCGGTCATGGGTGCTTTGCCAAAGGCAAGTTGCACCAGGACGGCACGGTCATTTCCGGCGTGACGGTCAAACACGGGGCGTACTCACCGCGTATAGATAACGACTCGTGAACCGGCTATTCAGGAGCTTCGTCCCCGTGCGGAATGTTCACTGCGCGCGCTGGAACAATGGTGGAAATCGCGTGTTTGTAGACCATCTGGGTGACGGTATTTTTGAGGAGGACCACATACTGGTCGAAAGACTCGACCTGGCCCTGCAACTTGATGCCGTTGACAAGGTAGATAGAGACCTGAACGTGCTCTTTGCGCAGTGTGTTCAGGAACGGGTCTTGTAGGGATTGCCCTTTGTTGCTCATTTCTTATTCTCCGAAATTCTTGTTGGATGGTACTTCACGGCAAATTTCGCCATCTAAGCCCACTTGGGATTCAGATGGTGACGGAGACAGGAAGTTCAAGCCGACCGCGCGCTGAGTATGTTTAGCGCTTACGGCGACCCGATTTGCCATCCTCCGCATACGGATTATGCCCCGTACGAAGCTCAAGTCGTACCGGGGTTCCCTTGAGTTCAAAGTAATCCAGAAAAAATCGCTCCAGATAGCGCGTGTACATGTCCGACAATTTGTTGAGCGAAGTGCCGTGAATGACGACCACAGGCGGGTTACTGCCGCCCTGATGAGCGTAGCGCAGCTTGGGGCGGATGGTGCCTGCACGGGGTGGTTGCTGCTTGACCATCGCTTCTTGCAAGGCGCGGGTCAGCTTCGGTGTTGGCAGCTTTTTGAACGCGGCGGCATGGGCTCTGTTGGCCGTCGCCATGATCTTGTCGAGGCCCTGTTTGGCGGTGGCCGATGTGGTCACCGTCTCGGCATAATCGACGAAATAGAGCTTTCGCGTGACGTCGTCATTGATGATTTTGCGCGCATCGGAGTCGGCGGCGTCCCACTTGTTGATGCAAATCACCAGCGCTCGGCCCGCATCCTGAATGAACGAAGCGAGTTGCACGTCATGGTCGCTGATGCCCGCCGTTGCGTCGACCACAAAGATCACAACGTTGGCGTCTTCAATGGCTTGCAAGGTCTTGATCACCGAGAATTTCTCGATAGCTTCGGTCGTTTTACCGCGCTTGCGAATGCCCGCCGTGTCGATCAGCGTGTAATCGCGTTTTTTGTAGGTGAAATCGAGGTAAATCGAATCGCGCGTGGTGCCCGGCTGGTCGAACGCGATCACGCGCTCTTCGCCGAGCAGGGCGTTGACCAGCGTGCTCTTGCCCACGTTCGGGTGGCCGACGACCGCGATTTTGGTGCGCGGTGGGGGTTCCGGCTGAAACTCGGGCTCTTCGGCATCGATTCCCTCTGCAAGTGTTTTCGCAGGCTGCTTTTCAGTGGACACAGTTTCCGGTTCAGGCGCTACCGGAGCCTGCTCCTCCAGCACCATCTCGATCAAGGCGCTGACGCGATCACCTTGGGTCGCTGAAATGGCGTAAGGATCGCCAATCCCCAGCTCATAGAACTCGGCGGTAACGCGCGCGTCATTCATGCCTTCAGTTTTGTTCACGGCGAGATAGATCGAGCGCCCGCGTTTGCGCAGCAAATCCGCGATACGCGCGTCCTGTGGCGTCACGCCTGCGCGACCATCCACCAGAAAAATAACGACATCGGCCTCGTCCAGCGCCTGCAGGGTTTGCCGCGCCATTTCCTTGAGGATGCCTTCTTTCGCGATGGGCTCAAAGCCGCCGGTGTCGATCACCACAAATTTGCGGTCACCCATGTGGCCCTGGCCGTACTGGCGGTCACGCGTAAGGCCGGGGAAGTCGGCGACCAGGGCGTTTCTCGAACGCGTCAGCCGATTGAATAGCGTGCTCTTCCCGACATTGGGGCGTCCGACGAGGGCGATGGTGGGGAGCATGATCTGGGGCCTATGTGAATATCTTCGCCACCCCAGCTGCGCTTGTACGCGCCAAATTCAAGCGCTGAAAAGGGGGGCTTTACTCCCTCCCCCTTCAAGGGGAGAGGGACTGATGCGTTAGCGCGCAGCCACTGAGGCAAGCTGCCCGCTCCTGGTTTGAATCAATGCGCCGTCGCCGCTGGCAACCATGCCGACGTCGGAGGTGAACGCTTCGCCGAGGCCGCGTCCGGCGATCCTGCCGGAAGCACGCTCAACCAGATGAACCGTGCCGTCGGAGTCTTGCACGGCAAGATTGTCTCCGATGAGTGCGGTGCCGGTGGCACGACGGCCAGCGAGCACATCCTGCTTCCATACGGTGCCGCCGGTGATTTTGTCGAATGCGAACGCCACACCTTTTTCGTCGATGATGTAGACGTATTTGTTGTCCAGTAGCGCTCCGGTCAGCGAGCTTGCATCGCGCGACCACAGGAGAGATCCGCGTACGACGTCAAAGCAGGCAACTCGGCCCTGAAACGCAGCAGCGCAGATTCGCTCGCCGTCAGCGGCGGCACGTCCGACGACATCCACTAGGCGCTCAAGTTCCGATGCGCCTTTGGGCGTTGCCACGGTTGCTTCCCAGCCGATGGAGCCGTTGGCCGTGTCAATCGCCAGCAACTTGCCTTGTGCCGTGCCGACAAACACCGCGCCGCGCACCGTTACCGGAACAGCGCTGGAGCGAACCGTCAGCGCGGGCAATACGCGTTGAATGGTCCATTTACGCGTGCCGGTTTTTGGGTCGAGCGCGGAAATTGAACCGTCGCCGCCAAGCACGATGACCGCCGCGTCAGAAATTGCAGCCGGCGCGATCACTTCGCTTGACACCTTTGATGTCCAGAGAACGCCGCCGTTCAAGTCGAGCGCGATCACTTCCGCTTTGTTGGTGCCCACGACGATCATGTCGGCCGATGCCGCCACGCCACCTGAAACTTGCCCTTTTCCCGCCGGGATTTGAAAACGTCCGATGGACGCGCCGGATTTTTCATCGAGAACGACGATGGCACCGCCTGGATGCGCCGCAAAAACCTTGCCGTTGGCAACCGCTGGAATCAGGCTGCTCGTCTGCTTGCCACCGAGCGCGCTTTGCCATTGCGCAGAAACGCTGGCGCTACCAGTAACTGCGGGCAGCGGCAGGATTTTCTTGTCACTGCTGCTGAACCATGAAAACGAACTGCATGCAGTCAGTGAAAACGTGACAGCCACAAAGCAGACACGCTGCGTCCAAAGATTGACTGATGCCTTCACTTCAACGCTCCCGGTGCTACTGATACCGCATCAAGTTTGAGCTGCGTGTACTGCTTCTGCGAGCCTTTGGCATCAAGCTTCGGCAGGGCAGCTTCGTACGCGGTTTTGGCATCCGCTGCCTTGCCCTGCAAATTGTAGATATCACCCTTCATGTCGAGATACAGGCCCGCGAAAGCTTCGCTGTGCTTGCCGTCGAGCGCCGCGAGCGCGGCGTCGTATTGCTTTTGATCGAGCAACACCGCTGCGAGGCGCAGGCGTGCGATACCTTTCAGCTCGTCTTCCTTGCTGTTGGCGACGACCCATTCGAGTTGCGTTTTCGCGGTGGCGAGATCGCCAGCGTCAAACGCAGATTTCGCTGCGAGCAACGCGCCGCGCGGCGCGTAGCCGGTACCAGCAAATTTTTCCATCAACTGTGCGCTGGCGTCTTTCACCTTGGCCGCTTCGTTTTTGGTCGCGGCATCGGAGAGCGCGAAGTAAAGCGTAGCCGCTTCGGTCGCCTGCTTGCTGGTGTACCACTTCCAGCCCTGATTCGCGGCGATCAAAAGCGCCACGACGGTGATCGCACCGGTGACGTAATTGCCGTAGCGTGACCACCATGCCTTCAGGTCGCCTAATTTTTCTTGTTCGTCGAGATCGTAAGCAGCCATAGTGAAATTCTGAATTCTGGAAACTTGAAAAATGCTGCCGGTCGCCGCTGTTGGCTAATGACCGTTCGCGCTGAGCTTGTCGAAGCGTGGGTGGCGCACCACGAGGCTTCGACGGGCTCAGCCCGAACGGGGCATAAGTCAATCAGCGATAAAGAAACAGCCTGACAATCAGCCGCGCAAATGCGCCGCAACAGCCGTGGTTGTAATTATCGCCTGTTCGCCTTGAATCGGCGCGCCGTTGCCGCCACGCATCGGTTTTACGGCTACAGCGCCTGCTGCGACCTCGTTATCGCCGATGATTAGCGCGTAGCGTGCGCCGCTGGCGTCGGCCTTCTTCATCTGGCTTTTGAAACTACCGCCGCCACCGTGCTGGGCAACGGCGAGGCCCGCGTCACGCAGCGTTTCCGAGAGCTTGCTGGCAGCTTTTTGCGCCCCTTCACCGGCGTGGACGACGTAGGCGTCGAGTCCGCTCGATTTCTGTTCATCGGGCAGCATCATGAGCACGCGCTCGATGCCCATGCCGAAGCCAATGGCAGGCGTGGGTTTGCCTCCCAGTTGCTCGAACAGGCCGTCATATCGACCGCCACCGCAGACGGTCAGCGGCGAACCGAAACGCTCGGTGACGAATTCAAACGCGGTGCGGTTGTAGTAGTCCATGCCACGCACGATGCGCGGGTTGACCACGAATGGCACGCCTGCGTCGGTCAGCAATTGCTGCAAACCATCGAAGTGGGCGCGTGACTCGCCCTCGAGGGAGTCGAGCAGATTCGGCGCAGTTTTGTTGACTTCGATGACGCTGGCGACCTTACTGTCGAGCACTCGCATCGGGTTGGTGTGCAGGCGACGCTTCGCCTCATCATCCAGCGCTTCGAGGTCCGCTTCGTAGTGGGCGATGAGTTTGGCGCGATAGACGGCGCGCTCGTCAACGTTGCCCAGTGTGTTGATTTCCAGACGCACGTCCGGGATGCCGAGCTCTCGCCAGAGTCGCGCCGTCATGATCATGATTTCCGCGTCAACGTCTGGGCCTTCAAAGCCGAAGCATTCGACGTCGAACTGGCTGAATTGACGATATCGACCCTTCTGCGGGCGCTCGTGACGGAACATCGGGCCCATACAGTAAACGCGCACGGGGCCGTTGTAAACGAGACTGGATTCAATTGCGGCGCGGACCAAGCCTGCTGTCAACTCCGGACGTAAAGTGAGTTTTTCGCCATTGAGCTTGTCCTCGAAGGAGTACATCTCCTTCTCAACAATGTCGGTGACTTCGCCGATGGAGCGCACGAACAGCGGCGTGTGCTCGACGATCGGTGCGCGCATGTTGCGATAGCCGTACTGGCGGGCGACCCGCGTGGCGATTTGCTCGAAGTGTTCCCACTTCGCGGATTCTGCGGGCAAAACATCGTTCATGCCCTTCACTGCCTGAAGCGCGGTGGGTGATTTCGCTACTTGTATCTTGTCCATAAATTTTCTGGCTGGCGAACAGGTCGCGATGAGCGCGAACTGTTTCAATTTTTTAAGGCGCGATCTACAGATTGCTGGTGCAAATCAGTGCTCAGCTTTTTATTGAAACGACTGCTGCATCGGGGCTATAGCCAATTTATGACGAAAGTCGGCTTTTACCTGAAAAGCTAACTAGCCCCAATAAAGCGGCGCTTTCAGCCAAAAGCTGTAGTCACGAAATCGTCACACTGCGTGGATCGGAATGACTTTCGGTTGTCCCGATTCGGGCAATGCTGCCTGATGTCGTTGATCGGTTTGCCCAGACGATCCGGGCGAACCATTGCCGTATGTGCGTGAGACATAAGCATCCAGCATCGCCTGAAACTCTTCAGCGATACGGTCGCCCTTGAGTGTGACAGTTTTCTTGCCGTCTTCGTAAACCGGCGCGACCGGCAGCTCACCCGTACCCGGCAAGCTGATGCCGATATTGGCCATCTTCGATTCGCCGGGCCCGTTCACGACGCATCCCATCACGGCGACGCTCATTCCCTCGACACCGGCATAACGCTCGCGCCATACCGGCATCTGCGCACGCAGATAACTCTGTGTTTTCGCGGCCAATTCCTGAAAGAACGTACTTGTCGTGCGACCGCAGCCGGGGCAGGCGGTCACGAGCGGCGTGAAGGTGCGCAAGCCCATCGTTTGCAGCATTTCCTGCGCGACGATCACCTCTTTGGTGCGATCTCCGCCGGGCTCAGGTGTGAGCGAAACACGGATGGTGTCGCCGATGCCTTGCTGCAACAGGATACCCATCGCCGCGGTTGAGGCAACGATGCCTTTCGAGCCCATGCCGGCTTCAGTCAAGCCCAAATGCAGCGGATAGTCGCAACGCGCTGCCAGATGGGTATAGACCGCGATTAAATCCTGCACGCCACTGACCTTGCACGACAGGCAAATCATATTACCGGGCAGACCCACGTCTTCCGCCAGTGCAGCCGATTCCAGCGCGGACATGACGAGCGCATCGCGCATCACCTGCTGTGCCGATTTTGGCATCGGAAGCGCCGCATTCGCGTCCATCAAACGACCGAGCAAATCCTGATCGAGGCTGCCCCAATTGACGCCAATGCGCACCGGTTTGTTCTCGCGGCAGGCGATTTCGATCATCTGCGCAAATTGAGTGTCATGCTTGTTGCCGCGACCGACGTTGCCCGGATTGATGCGGTACTTCGCCAGCGCCCTGGCGCAATCGGGATAGTCGCGAAGCAGTCTGTGACCATTGAAATGAAAGTCACCAACCAGCGGCACATTGCAATGCAGCTTGTCCAGACCGTCACGAATCGCCGCGACCGCGGCCGCCGCTTCCGGCGAATTCACGGTGATGCGCACCAGCTCTGAACCGGCGTTCGCCAGTGCAAACACCTGATCAATCGTGCCCTGAATATCGGCGGTGTCGGTATTGGTCATCGACTGCACAACAATCGGCGCGCAGTTGTCAAAAGCGCCGCCCATCAGCACATGGCCGATGCGTACTTGCCGTGTGGGACGCCGGATAATCGTTGAGCTGGTGATCGCCATTGCTTTAACTAGGTGAAACTATTCGAAGCTATTCAATACGAAAACGTGCGACATCGTTACGCGTAATCGAGTTCATGTCGTACGGCTTGCCATCAATGCTTAGTGATACGTTACTGGCGTTGCCAACGATGAACGACAGCGGCATCGCCCCGTTGAATTCGCGCGTGCCGGGCAGCGAAGCCTCGGAGTAAATCACGTCGCCCCTGCTGCGTACTTCCGTCCAGGATTTGCCCCGGAACGTGATGGTGATGCGCTTTTCGCCTGCGACGGCAGCGAGCAGCGCCGCGGGCGCAGCCGGGGTTGCAGTGGCTGTGGCTCCAACGGCTGGCGACGGCGTCGTCGCGGCGGCGTTTGCGGCGACGTCAGGACTTGCCGCTGGTGCCGTAATCACACTACCGGACGAGGTCGACGGCGACAATAACGGTGCCGCTGCCTCTGGTGGCAGAAGAGTCGCAGTCGGCTTGTTTGAAGAGGACTTTGCGGCATCATTTGCCGATAGCGACGTAGCTGACTTCGCAGCCCCCCAACCGCCGAGCCCGAGCAACTCGCCCCATTTGAAATACACAACGCCTGCGGCAAGCACGGCGATCAGTAAAAGTGGTACCGCCCAGCGCGCCGCACTTGAACGGCTGTTGCGCTCAACTTCCATCGCGATTTCGCCAATCGGAGCGGGCGTGGGTTTAAGTTCGCCACCCGTGTTCGGTTGCGACGGTGAACGATCAAGACCGACGACGGCGGGGTCGAGCCCGACGATTCGCGCGTAGCTGCGCATAAAGCCGCGCGTGAAGGTGCGCTCGGGCAGCGAATCCCAGTCACCCGTTTCAATCGCCGCGATCTGGCGTGGCGCGAGTTTCAGTTTGCCAGCAATATCGTCTTGCGACAGTCCGGCCCGCTCTCGCGCTTCGCGCAGGATCTCGCCGGGGGCACCGAGACTGGAAGTGGCTGCGCCAGTGACCGTATTCGTCACGGTGCCGGGTGCGCTATCAGGTGCGCTCAATCGCAGCCTCCCTTGCGTAATTGTTCGTTCAATGGCGAGTCGGCAAAACGCGAGCGCAATTGCTGTGTGTAGCTGTCCTCGGTAGCTTTGTCGTTGAGGCGTCGCTCAGCGCAAGCGCCGTAAAAATAAAGCTCCGGGCTCGTCGGCTGCGCGTTCAGGCCCATGCGCACCTGGCGTCGCACTTCGTCAAAACGGGCGGTCTTCAGCGCAATTGCAGCGAGCCCCTGGTAGCCGCGAGAGCTGAACGGCTGAATTTGCACGAGCCGCGCGAAATAGGCCTCAGCGGGGCGAATCTGGCTGGCGGCGAGCGCGCAACTGCCGGCGTTTTCGAGCGCAATGTTGGGGGTCATGTAAAGCGGCAAGCGGAGTGCGGCGTCGAACTGCTCGAGGCCTTCTTTAGCGCGGGTCTGACGACACAGAAACGAGCCGTAGTTGTTACGGATGTCGCCCTCTAACGGCGCGACGGTGACAGCAGTCTTGAATGACGCTTCGGCCTTGACCAGGTCGCCAAGATCGGCGTAAACAAGGCCCAGAATGCTGTGGGCGACGCCGTACTTCGCGTCGAGGCGAATGGCTTCGTTCAATTCTTCAAGCGCCACGGCCATTTGCCCGCGCTGGAAGTAATTGGAACCGAGTTCTGTATGCACCCGGGCGCGATAACGCAGCGGATTTTCCGAGCTGGCCTGAGTGGTTGTCTGGGCTTGTTCGACGACCTCGGCGGTTTTGCCAAAACCGCTGCACCCCGCGAGAAGCGCCGTCAAACCGCACAGTGCAGCGAATCTGAGCAAACCAAACGTAGCGTTCAAAGCGTTTCTCCTGATCTGAGGGCCGCGCGCATTATGGCGTCGTTCCCGCAGTGCGTGCTGCATGAATCGCGATCACCTTTTGCGTGCGCCGCGTACGATCATTAATCTGTCCTGCGAGTTGTCCGCAAGCGGCGTCAATATCGTCACCGCGAGTCTTCCGAATTGTCGTCACAATTCCGGCATCCGACAAGCGCCGCTGAAAGGCAAGAATGCGTTCGCGTGGCGATTTCTTGAATTCTGAATTTGGAAACGGATTAAACGGAATCAGGTTCAGTTTGCTCGGCACTTGCCGCGCAATTTTGATCAATGCGTCGGCATGCTCGGGCTGATCGTTGACGCCGTCGAGCATCACATATTCGAACGTGATGAAGTCGCGCGGGGCGAATTCGAGATAGCGGTTGCAGGCCGCGAGCAGCTCGGCGATCGGATAGCGCTTGTTGATCGGAACCAGCACATCGCGCAGCGCGTCGGTGGGCGCATGCAGGCTGACGGCGAGCGCGACCGGGCAGCGCTTTGCCAGCTCGTCAATCTGCGGCACCAGACCCGACGTCGAGACGGTAACGCGGCGGCGCGACAAGCCGTA
>JBBRVM010000033.1:0-13954 GCA_038246865.1 Burkholderiales bacterium | reverse complement strand
CCTTGTGGACTCAAAAAGTTTCGGCTCCGCTTGGGCATTTTATCAAAACCAACTTTGGTGAAAAAAGAGATGCGGTTGCCGGTACGGATGGAAAAGTCGGTAATGCAGCGATAGTTGCTTCAGCGCGCCTTCGAGTGCGATGGCGGACGATCCGTCATCGTGGTTGACGAGTCAGCCAGTTAGACAAACGAGACGCTGTAACTTAGGCGACGCCGTGCCAGTCAACCCATCTGAGCCCTGTCACCCGCGAGAACTCCAGCACGTTGCGTGTGACCAACTGGCCCTGATACCGCAGCGCGGTAGCAGCGATCAGTGTGTCGTGTGGCCCGATGCCCACACCGGCGGCCTCAAGCTCCACCCGAATGCGCGCAGCCTCCGCCGCGCACTCGCTGTCGAACGCCAGCACCTGCATCGGTTGCAGCAATCGTTTCAGCGCGGCGAGTCGCGGCGTCGCGGCCTCTGGCGGCATGCGCAGCAGTCCGTAGCGAAGCTCATACGCAACTATTGCGGGCACGCCGAGATCGGCGGGGCGAATCGCGAGCAGGCGCGGGACGATTTGCGGGTCGCCCTGGAAGTAATAGCTGATGGTGTTGCTGTCGAGGATCAGCACGATGGCAGGCGAGGCAGGCTAGAACGCGATGCGTGGAATGTCGGCGGGTTGCGCGCGGTCGCACTGGCACGCGCGTGCCGGTAAAAACAGGTACACCGCCCATCACGTCGGGGTCAACAGAGATGATTGGCGAAGGTTTGGATGGCATGAATCAGTCCTGAATAGCGGACTCGTTTATCGACTATACGCGCCTGAGGAATGTGGCGCAAGTGACTGTCACGACGTTTGGAAACTTCGTACGCAGATCACGTAGACGAGCGGGGAAACCTCAGGGGCAGACACGATTGAACGGACGCGCCTAACGTGAGCGCCAATCGCGTACACCTTGCCTCACTCCACCGTAACCGACTTCGCCAAATTCCTCGGTTTATCCACATCCGTCCTCCTCGCCGTTGCCGTGTGACAGGCGATCAATTGCAGCGCGACTACGTGCAGAATCGGCGAGAGCACGATTAGGGCTTCGAGCGGGACGATGCCGAACATGCACAGCTCGGCGTAGGTCTGCCGATGACCCTCAGAGAGAACCATCGGCGACTCGAAAACACGCGGCCGCTAGCGGTGATTCAGCAGTACCTGGAATCGTCGCGACGCGTTATCCAGGGCGGGACTTGGTGACCCGTCCCCTGAACCCATTACGCTGCGTTCCCGCCCGCGTTGGGCAGAACAAATAGTCACCTGAGGCGCAGTAACCTCAGGCTCCGCTATTCAAGGTTCAAGCGCCAAGCGTCGGATAGTCGGTGTAACCCTTCGCGCCGGGAACATAAAACGTCGCCATGTCTGGCTCGTTCATCGCGGCGCCGGAGCGCATGCGCGCCACGAGGTCGGGGTTGGCGAGAAAGGGCCGGCCGAACGCAATCAGGTCTGCACTGTTGTCTTTGAGAGCGGCTTCTGCGCTGGCCGCATCGAAACCGCCGGCGAGGATAAATACGCCTTTGAATTCCTTGTGCAACTGCGCCTTGATTGCCGCCGGCACCGCCGGTGCGCCCATCGCGGAATGGTCCAGCACATGCAGGTACGCGAGGCCCAGCGCTGACAGCTCTTTTGTAAGGGCAACCGTCTGCGCTTCCACGTCGGGATACCCGCCAGTGCTGTTGAACGCACCGTAAGGCGAAAGCCGAATGCCCACCCGATCTGCACCAATCGCCGCTACCGTGGCGCGCGCGACTTCGAGTGCAAAGCGGTTGCGGCCTTCGATCGTGACGCCGTAGCCGTCAGTGCGTTTGTTCACGTTCGGGTTGAGAAACTGCTCAATCAGGTAGCCATTGGCCGCGTGCAGTTCGACGCCGTCGAACCCCGCCTCGATCGCAAGGCGTGCGGAATGTGCATATTCAGCCACCGCATGGTTGATGTCTGTGTCATCCATGGCGCGCGGGGCGCTGTGCGGCTGCATGCCTTTGCCATCGACATACATTTCGCCGGGGCAAACCTCGGCGGTGGGCCCCACTACTTCAGCGCCTGACGGCAAATTGCCAGCGGCGGTCACGCGGCCGGTGTGCATCAGTTGCAGAAAAATCTTCCCACCTTTGGCGTGCACCGCGTTGGTCACTAACTTCCAGCCCGCCACCTGTTCCTGGTTGTACATGCCCGGAATTCTCGGATAGCCCAGGCCGTTGGGCGAAGGCGATGTGCCTTCAGTAATGATCAGGCCCGCGGTGGCGCGCTGGCCGTAATACTCGGCCATCATCGCGTTCGGCGTATTGGCTTCGACAGCGCGACTGCGCGTCATCGGCGACATTACGGTGTGGTTGGTTAGTTTCAGCGCGCCGTGAGAGAAGGGATCGAACAACATGAATGGCTTACTCGGAAATTTATAGGTGGAGATTAGGTGGGTTCGAGGTGAGGAATTGCAAGGGTAGATCGTTCACGCCGACGCGATTTTGACTAGCGAGCCGGACGAAAAGTGGCCAATTTTTCGATAAACTGGTCTAGTTAAAAGACTATAATGAACCTTTGAAAGAGGTAATGCCATGTTAAGTATCGGCGTTTACGAAGCAAAGACCCATCTTCCTGATTTGCTCAAGCGGGTGGCGTCAGGCGAGACGGTGACCATCGAGAATCGCGGTACGCCGGTGGCACGACTGGTGTCGGCGCTGGCGGACGATGCCGACGGCAGGCGTGCCGTCATCGCCGCGATGAAGCTCTCGCGGGGACGCGCGGTCACCGGATCAATCAATCAAGCGAGCTTTGATGCTTACCGCCTCAAGGGGCGCCGCTAATGTCTCTGGCGTTTGTGCTCGATGCGTCGGTGGCGATTCGTTGGGCGTTGCACGATGGCTCGGCTGCGGATCGCGCCTATGCCGACCGCGTGCTTGATGCACTGGCTGAGAGTTCGGCGCACGTCCCCGCGCTTTGGCACACCGAGCTCGTTCATGTTCTGCGCTGCGCTGAGGATGACGCAAAGATTGGCGAATCGGCGATTGCTGCGTTCTTTGCGCGTCTGAATCTGTTACCTATTGCGACCGATCCGACTGCGCCGCGAGCGTTGTCGGCCAGCGTGGCGTCCGTGTCGCGCGAGTACAAACTCTCGGGCTACGACGCTCAGTATCTGGAGCTTGCGCTGCGATTGCAGCTACCCATCGCGACACTCGATAAAAAACTTCGCAAGAGCGCTGTGAAAGCGGGGCTGTCGGTGTGGTCGGTGTAACGGGATTTGAGTGAGCCGGTTCAACCAGCGAAAGCGTGTGCTTAGGCGACGCCGTGCCAGTCAACCCATCTGAGCCCCGCCACCCGCGAGAACTTGCGCACATTGCGTGTGACCAACGTTCCCTGATAGCGCAGCGCGGTTGCAGCGATCAATGTGTCGTGTGGCCCGATGCCCACACCTGCGGCCTCAAGCTCCACGCGAATGCGCGCAGCCTCCACCGCGCACTCGCTGTCGAACGCGAGCATCTGCATCGGTTGCAGCAACTGCTTCAGCGCGGCGAGTCGCGGCGTCGCGGCCTCTTGCGGCATGCGCATTAGTCCATAGCGAAGCTCATACTCAACGATTGCAGGCACGCCGAGATCGGCGGGGCGAACCGCGTGCAGGCGCGGGACGATTTGCGGATCACCCCGGAAGTAGTAGCTGATGGTGTTGCTGTCGAGGATCAGCACGGCGGCAGCCTAGAAAGCGATGCGTGGTGTGTCGGCGGGCTGCGCGCGTTTGGTGCCTTGCTCGACCAGCGGAAAGTCGGGGAAACTGCCCGCCAGATCGAGACAGGCTTGCGGCCACGCATCCGCAGCATAGTGACGGATGGCCTCAGCCACCCAGCGACTTTTTGACATGCCGCTGGCAATGGCTGCCTGATCAACCAGAGCTTGGGTCGTGTCGTCCAGGTAAAGCGTGATTTGGGACATGATTTACTCCCTTGGTATCAAAATTGCGCAGCACAAGTATATTTTAACTTATATGTTTTGTGCCCGCAATCTTTAGAAGATTCGCCTGCAAATCCTCGCCGACGCGGACGAGCGCGGCATCTTGCCATTCGGTGCGGGTTGCAACTTTGCCGTGAACGCGAAATTTGGCGCGATCAAAGTGCGCCGGAGTCAGCGTTGGTGCGTCGTCAGGAATCGCCGATATTTTGGAAGTAAAGGTCTGTTTCATTTCGGTCGGCGCTGCTAGCGCTTCGCGGCAGCCGTATAAACCGCATTCCTCTCGCGCTTACCGACAGCAACGACGACTACGATCACTTCGCTGTCGCGGACTTCGTAAACCAGCCGATAGCCTACGCTGCGTAGTTTGATTTTGTATCGGTCTTTGTGACCGCTGAGTTTCGAGGCGGGCACGCGTGGATTGGCTAGCCGCTCGGTGAGTTTGGACTTGAAATGCTCGCGCGTGTTGCTGTCGAGCTTGCCCCACTCTTTCAGGGCTTCTTCGAGGAAGCCGAGTTCGTACTTCAACGGCTAGAGGTCGTCGAGTTTGACTTTGACGACGCGCTGCCCTTTGCGCGCATCGGCAATAGCGTTCAACTCCAAGTCTTCGAGCTTGTCCATCAGCGCAGCGTAGGCCTTGGCGGGCACGCAGTAGAACGCCGGTTCGTTACGGTTGAGAATGGCCACCGGAAAGCCTTCGCCAGCGGCGACGGTGCCCATGGGGTTCTTCTTCAACTCTGAAACGCTTGCCGTAGTTTGTGCAAGGATTTGGTTTGCCATGACCGGATTAGAGTGCTATTTAAGGTGCTAATTATAGTGCTTGGCGTAGATACCAACACGTTCCTGACTCATCAAACTCAACACAAGCGGCAGCGGTATTGCCAGTCCCCGGCGGTCAAGTAAACATGTGAGCGCGCATCTTCGATGGCACCATGCACGCGCCATTCACGCACGTTTTGTCGCCGACCGTGGTCGCAATCTTCACCGACATCTTTGGTCAAACCGCGTCTTATCGTGTCTGCCTCCAATTAGATTTCAACATCGACGAAATTTGTATGCGCGGCGGGAAGCGAGAGCGGCATGGCGCTACCAATCCGAAATGATCAACTCTAGATAAGTTCATCCTTCACACATGCGATCACGGCGCCGGGAAGGTCCTCGCCCGGCACTTCAATGGTTTCGGTACCGTTGGCAGTCGTGCGCGAAATGCGATATGAAAACCCGTCTCGCATCGCTGACGGAGCCGCCTTGGTATCGTGTCTAGTGAATAGTTTTTCCAAAGACAGTTGATCCGTGTGCGACAACGTGCTGAATTGAAATTGGCCCTGACTTTTAATTCTTCCACCAGGACCACCAAAACCAGCCAAACCGCCAAGACGCTCTACTGTTAACAGCCCCATACCTTGCGCTTTCGATGAGTGCGACGGGTTAGAGACCGACTGCAGTCCAAGCTTTGTCGACGGCACCAAACACAAGAGGATCGCTAGCAAACAAACTCTTAGATAGTGTACGCGTTCGCTTCGCAAAGACGCTCATTTTCATGCTTGGTTGAGGCGCAAATCCGGTAAGTGCCTGATACCAGATTTTGCCGGCTTTCTCCCAGCTTTTGCCTCCAATGGCAATCGCCGCTTTGTAAAACGCGAAATTTGGAATACCACTCGCATAGTGCGGATCCATGCCATTAGTGTATTGCGAAAAGTTAGTCGGTTGCGGCGCAAGGCAGTGCGCGCTGGCGGGGTTCGACATGTCTCGCAGACAGGTGAAACCCTTCGCGATGGCACCCGGCCCCACGATTTCTTTGCCGATCAGCCAGTCGGCCTTGACCACCGTTTGATTAGCGCGCCACTGCCGGTACATTGAGCCGAAAACGTCAGACATGCTCTCATTCAGCCCGCCAGCCTCATTGGCGTAAGCGAGCTGTGCACTGAACTGCGTTACGCCGTGCGTCAATTCGTGGGCGATGACGTCGTTTGAGCCGGTAAAGTCGATAAAAATATTGCCGTCGCCATCTCCGTAGGTCATCTGGTTTCCGTTCCAGAATGCGTTGTTGTACTTGATGCTGAAATGCACGGACGACGCCAACGTCTTCCCCGAATTGTCGACTGAATTGCGCCCAAAAATCGTCTGATAAAACTGGGCGACTCCCGTTGCTTCGTCAAACGCTCGCTTCACCGTCGCGTCAGATGAGGCGCCCGGATTGGAGGTCGGCACACCTGGCAAAGTGGTTCCGTGCTGGCAATCGGACACCGTCACTGTGGGTGGCCCGACCGGCAGGACACCGCTGACAAGCAGGGCCTGCGCCGACGCAGACAATTTTGCATTGGCAGCACGTACGGCTCGCCACGCGTCCTCGTATTGCGCCGAATCTGCAAAAGATTGGCGATCAGCCGCAGACAATTTCTTGTCGTTGGCGAATCGCTCAAGCACGTCCTTCGGAATGATGAAACACTGGCAAGACATAAATATCTCCTGTTTGGATCGGTAGGTGAGAAAGCGATTACGCAACATGTGCAAAGCGGCTAGCGTCTAAGGCGTATTGAACTGCAGCAATTTCAAAATGACTTGAAGTTGCACACTTCTGTTTAAAGCTTTGCAACATCCACGCTCTACTTGCGAGAGCTATCTTGCGCGTCAAAATTGTGATTGTCACCTACCCATGCAGGTAGCATTTGATCGGTGGGGGGCGCATTTGCGTTTGCACAGTCGGCGACATGCGCTGGAACCAATACGGAGGCGCAAAATTGAGAATGCTCTTTTCGAGACGCACCCACATCAATCTCGATCCGCTACACGGCACTTACCGTCATACGCGGGATCGCCGGGAATCGCGAAAAGTGGCCTTCCTCGAACAGCAGGTCAGCGCGACCGAATACGCGTACGCCGTCACGCTGAAAACGCCATTGAGCCGCGTTTTAACTGCTAATTAGCCTGAGTCGATTTTTTGGCGAAATCGGAGACTAACCTCGCTGTAGCGAGCGTTCTTTCGGTTAGATGGTGGTTGGTGAACAACGCCCATACTGATTTCAAGCGCAGCCAGTTTCCCCAGGGCACTGAGCATCAGCTGCTGATGCCTAAGTCAGCTTGAATGAGTTGTAAGTCGGAGCGAAGGCTCGCAATTGGCCAGCTCCGGCTCACCTCATCGTTGTGGTGCTTTACCAGCCAATAAACGAGGAGCACCACGGGCTTTCCAAATAAATTTTCGAGCGTCGCGCGCGCCACAATCTTCGACATCCGGGCACTCGGCACCGTAGTGACATCACTTAGTTTCGCTTCGATAGTCAAGTGCTTAAATGTGTCGAGTAGCTCCGTCGAAAGTTCGTCAACAACTGAAGGCATAAAGTTTGGTCGCGCATCGCGGTAACGACTATCTAAATCGTCCGCCCATTGACGCCGTGAGCGATTCACGTCGTCAAGCTCCGCCACGGCACGACAGAAAATTTCGTCCGTGGTCTCCATTAGCGCCATGCATTGCGCGACTAAACGATGCACGGTTTTCGGAACCGCTCCATCTTCCTTGTAAATGCGGTCATGGCCGAGTTCTGCATATGCATGCTGTATAACAGTGCGTACTTGCACCTCGCAGGCACTTTGCGCAGGTACCGTGACGCCGTTAAGCGTCCTGTCGTACGTGTTAGTGAGTATGAAATGCACTGACTGGTAACCGAATTCCAGCGGTGCGTTAAGACGCTCATCTGTTGGATTTCTATCTTTCCGTACGGTCCATGCTGTCGTTGAACAAATTGCCTTTTCCACCACTGGAATGTCGGTCCTGAGCAGCACGACAAATCTTGTACCAACTAAATCTGTCATTTGCAGCTGTGGTTCGGCGTAACTTTTCTTGCTCAGCTTCTTCGAGAGCGATTTGATCGTTTTCACTCTATGGCAAGGTAGCACTTTGAAGAAGCCGTTGAATCGCTCGGAACCAATCTCGATCCTGACCGCGTCACAAATCTCCCGAGTTACAAATTCTCCCCAAGCGTCATGCGCGCTTTCATGCGCTCTGACCCAAGAAAGAAACTCGTCAGTATTCATTCAGTGCTTTGAACTTTGCCCGTTATCCGCACATTCGTTGAGCCGTCGTCGTTTTCAGAAATTTCGATTAGGTCAATCTTGTCTGCGGGCGTCGTGATCATCACATCATTCGAGAAAAGTACTTTGTGGCGCCTTCTCAGGCGCGTTTTCACGTACTCAGTGTCTTTCATGACGGCGGTGGAGGGGAAATTTTTCCCGTCCATAAATTTTTTGTAGGCCGAGCCTTGTTGCGTTTCGAAGTGGTCAGCGGCGAACTTATCTACGCTCAAAATTGAACTGGTACTCCTTAGTTCGGATCTCAATGCCTCTTGCAACTCAATCCGACGATCCTGCGTAACGTCCAGCTTGTTCAGAAAATCGTTAGTTTGTTCGAAAAAGTTTCGTGTCAAACTCCGTGCTGAGTTAGCTATCTCGCATCCCAGAAACTGGCGGTAAAAGTAGATGGCCGCGCCTCGGGTCTCGGTTTTCGTAACCAGATGATCAAAGAGATGGATGGCAAAGTGTTTATAGCTAAATAGCCCTTTAGTCATTGGCGCATTGTTTCCAATGCGGTGCATGAATCCGACTTTGTACAGGCGCTGACTCTCGGTCATAAAAATGTCGGTGAGCAGACTGAGCGTCGTTTTGCTTGATGTCGAACGCTCGGTCAGCGCCTCCTGCAGCTCGGCCTTTATGACAGCGAGGAAAGGATACGCATTCAATGTGACTGCCCCGCTCATCACGATGAGTTTGCATGGCGGGGGACGATGACTTTGTGCCTTCGCTAGCGACTTAGCAATCACATGCGATGCAGCTAGGAAATCCACGTCGTTCGCTGTTGTCATGCTTGCACCTAGCTGGAAAAAACTCCCAGCCTCAGTATCGTCGAAGCTTGCCTCAATCCCGTGAGAGTTTTTGCCAAGCACCTTGGTTAGTCTTTTAACAACCATATCGTGCGTCGGCCCTGTCAAATTGACGACGGACAAACCTCCGGACGGGACAGCAACGGCTTTATTCGCGTCCCCCGTTGGCACGTCAAACACAACCACGCGGGAAATTGTTAGATCTGATAAGTCGAGCACAGTAGCCTTCTTTGTTTATGTCCGTATACCCACATTGACTAAAACACCCATTCATCCCGCTTCCGACCATGGCAACGGCACTCCATCGTAATCCCAAGTATTCGCTGCGGCAACTACTAAAACGAGTAGGATTAAAAAATTGCGGTCAACCACTGCTGTAGGTTGCGATCCAGAACGTCCTCGCAAATCAGGTCCGAGCCTACCGTCCAAAATTCGACCCGTTACCGCGCATTCCATCGTTGCCGAACACCTGTTGAGGTCATCGGCGAACGAAAATCGAACGAATTGGGTCAAGCACCATTGATTGGACGCACCCCACGGATGTGCTAACAGCACGCCAGCCCTCGATCACTCCACCGTCACACTCTTAGCCAGATTCCGTGGCTTATCCACATCCGTCCCCCGCGCCGTTGCCGTGTGATATGCGAGCAATTGCAGCGGCACTACGTGCAGAATCGGTGACAGCACGCCGTAGTGTTCGGGCAGGCGGATGACGTGCAGGCCGTCGCCTGCGCTGATGTGCGAGTCGGCGTCGGCGAACACGAACAGCTCGCCGCCGCGTGCGCTGACTTCCTGCAGGTTGCTCTTCAATTTTTCGATGAGCATGTCGTTCGGTGCGACGACGACGACGGGCATCGCCTCGGTGACGAGCGCGAGCGGGCCGTGTTTGAGTTCGCCTGCGGGGTAGGCTTCGGCGTGGATGTAGCTGATTTCTTTTAGCTTCAATGCGCCTTCGAGTGCGACCGGGTAGTGCAGGCCGCGTCCGAGGAAGAGGGCGTTTTCTTTGCGCGCAAATTCTTCTGACCAACTGACAATTTGTGGCTCCAGTGCGAGCACGCTGGCGAGCGCGACGGGCAGGTGGCGCAATGCTTTCAGGTGCGCGGCCTCGTCGTCCGCGCTCAAGTGGCCACGCTGTTTGGCGAGCACCAGCGTGAGCAGAAACAGTGCGGCGAGTTGCGTGGTGAATGCCTTGGTTGAGGCGACGCCGATCTCGATGCCTGCGCGCGTGATGTAGGCGAGCGCGCATTCGCGCACCATCGCGCTGGTCGCGACGTTGCAGATGGTGAGCGTGTGACTGTGGCCGAGCGATTTGGCGTGTTTGAGTGCGGCCATCGTGTCGGCCGTCTCGCCGGATTGCGAAATGGTGACCACCAGCGCACGTGGATTCGGCACGCTGTCGCGGTAGCGATACTCGCTGGCGACCTCCACGTTGCACGGGATTTTTGCGATGCTTTCCAGCCAGTATTTCGCGGTGAGGCCACTGTAATAACTGGTGCCGCAGGCGAGGATCAGCACGCTGTCGATTTTTGAAAAAACGTCTTTGGCGTTCGCGCCGAACAGGTCCGGCACGATGCCTGCGACGCCTTCCAGCGTGTCGGCAATCGCGCGTGGCTGTTCGAAAATTTCCTTCTGCATGTAGTGGCGGTACGGACCGAGCTCGACCGCGCCGGAGTGCGCGAGCACGGTCTTTACAGGGCGTTCAGCCGCGCTCAATTCGCGACCCGCACGATCAACGATCCACACGCGACCGAGCTGCAAATCGACGACGTCGCCCTCTTCGAGATAGATGATTTGATCGGTCACGCCCGCGAGCGCCATCGCGTCACTGGCGAGAAAATTTTCGCCCTGACCGACGCCGACGATCAGCGGCGAACCGGAACGCGCGCCGACCACGCGATGCGGCTCGTCGCGGCAGAACACGGCGATGGCGTACGCGCCCTGCAGGCGAAGCACGGCTTGTTGCACGGCGGCGAACAGGTCGCCAACGTAGAGATGATCGACCAGATGTGCGATGACTTCGGTGTCGGTTTGGCTGTCGAACACATAGCCGCGCATTTTGAGCTCGTCGCGCAACGCGTCATGGTTTTCGATGATGCCGTTGTGGACGAGGGCGATGCGGTCACGACTGAAATGCGGGTGCGCGTTTTTCACCACGGGCGCGCCGTGTGTGGCCCAGCGCGTGTGCGCGATGCCGGTGAAGCCTTCGAGGTGCGTCTCGTTCACCTCACGCGCCAGCTCGGCGACGCGGCTGACGCTGCGCGCACGCTTGAGCCCGCCGTCGGCATGCACCGCAACGCCGCACGAGTCGTAGCCGCGATATTCGAGGCGCTTCAGGCCCTCAACGAGGATGGGAGTGATGTTGCGGGAGGCGACTGCGCCGACGATGCCACACATGGTTTAAGTTCCTGGATCAGACTCTCGATGCGTGAATCATAGGTCGCTGTATTTGACGTGGGTTTGCAATTGATGGCGATAAACGGTGGAAAATTGCATTGCAAATCTGATTGAGCGGATAATTGCAGAAATAATCGTTTGGAGCAAAAAAATTGCAGCTTAGTGATCTCGATTTGCGAATTCTCGATGCGCTTCAGCAAGATGCATCGCTCTCCAATCAAGCGTTGGCCGAGAAAGTGTTCACCTCAGCCGCCACCTCGTTGCGTCGTGTTCGAGCGCTGGAGGAGGCGGGCGTGATTGAGGCAACGGTGGCGATCCTGTCGTCGGCCAAGCTCGGCCCGCTGTTGCTGGCGATCACCGAGATCACGCTGGACGTGCAGAACGCGGAGCGGTTTGATGCGTTCGACGCGCTGGTTCGCGACGAGACGGGCGTGACGCAGGCGTATCGAACCGCGCCCAGCGTTGACTTTACGCTGATGCTCACGCTGTCCGGCATGGCGGCGTATCAGGCGCTGGTGCAGCGTGTATTCACGGCGGCAAACAACGTGCGCAATGTGCGAACTCGTTTTGTCACGCAACGAAGCAAATTCAGCGTGGCGTTGCCGTTGCCTTTGTCCAAATAGGCGCTGATTTCAGGGGGGTCGGACTAAACGGCTTTTCGTTGAAAAGACGACTGTACTGGGGCTACCGTCAGTTTTAGCCGATTACCGACTTAGGTTGAAACGAGGCTGTAGCCCAAGTTTAATGGCGCATTCAGGAAAAAGGCGCTCGGTTTCGCGCAAACAAAATACAGCTGAAAAATCATCGGCAACCCGTCTCAGCGCTACTTCTCCGCAACGAAATTCAGCGACGCCGAGTTAATGCAGTAGCGCAGCCCCGTTGGCTTCGGCCCGTCCGGAAAGACGTGGCCCTGATGGGCGTCGCATTTGGCGCAATGCACCTCGGTGCGGCGCGAGAACCAGCTGTTGTCTTCCTTCGTTTCCACATTTTCAGGCGACGCGGGTTGCCAGAACGACGGCCAGCCGGTGCCGGATTCGAATTTGGTGTCCGAAGCATAGGCAGGCTCGCCGCAGCACACGCAGGTGTAAGTGCCTTTGGCGTGATGGTCGGCGTATGCGCCTGTGAACGCACGCTCGGTGCCGTGCTCGCGTGCGACTTTGTATTGCTCAGCGGTGAGCATTGCGCGCCATTCGGCATCAGTTTTGTGAATTTTTTCCATGGCTAATTCCTTCAATGACATCGTTGCAGGAGCGACGCGAGTCGCGAATAGTTGGCGGTTCGCGACTCGCGTCGCTCCTACAGATTTAGACCGCAGCGACCTCAACCCGACAATCGTAAAACGTCGCGCCGCCGCCTAAATCCGTGAGCGCCTGACTGGTCAAATCGTTCACGAATCCTTCCGCGTCGGGATGATTGCGCCAGTGGCCCCACAAAATCGTGGCAACGCCGGCGCGAGTATCGTTGGTCACGGCAACCGGGAGTTTCATTACACCGCGATGGTTGAACACGCGCACGGTCTGGCCCTCAACTACGCTACGTGTGGCCGCATCGGCGGGATTCAACTGCACGGTCGGTGGGCCGTGCGGCTTCGCGAGTTCTTCGATGTTGCCGAACGTGGAATTCATGGCGTTCCTTGCGGGCGGCGTGTTGAGCGAGAGCGGGAATTCGGAGGTTTCCTCTTCGTGCGGTGGAATGTAGGTCGGCAACGGATCGAAGCCGCGCTTCGCCAGCGCTTCCGAATAAAACTCGCATTTGCCCGACGGGGTGCCGAAACCACCCTCAGCAAATGGCGTGATGAACCCATCTTTCTTGGGGTAATTCAGCCGCAACACGCCGTCGCGTTCGAGCGTCTCGAAACTCTGCCCAGCGAGCGATTTGTGTGACCAGTCGAACGCCTGATGAATCATCGATTCATCGCTTTCATCGAAGCACGGATCAGTCAGGTTCATAGCCTTAGCAAGCCGACGAAACACTTCGGTATTCGGCAGACTCTCGCCCACCGGATCAATCGCACGACGATTCAACACGAGATCGTAGTGACCGTAGCTGCGATTGATGTCGTCGTGCTCAGGCGAAGTCGTTGCGGGCAACACGATGTCGGCGTAGCGAGCCGTGTCGGTGATGAAAATGTCGTGCACAACGGTGAACAGATCGTCGCGCGCGAGACCTTTCAGCACCGCGTTGCCATCGGGGGCGACGGCGGCGGGGTTGGAGTTGTAGACGAACATCGCTTTGATCGGTGTGCAGGCTCCCTCCCCCCTCGTGGGGGAGGGTTGGGGAGAGGGGGCGGTTGCTTCAGGCAAGATGTTCGCCATGCCACGTTCACCCTCTCCCCCGCCCTCTCCCCTCAAGGGAGAGGGAGCAGAGCCATCATCGCCGAGCACGTCGCCGACATCGCGCCCGCCCTCTCCCCTCGAGGGAGAGGGCGCAGAGCCCCACGCCAACGCATCCCCCAACGCACTCATGTTCACCACCCGCGGTAGTTTTTCGTCACGCACCGGCATCAAATCAGGCCGCTCAAGGTAAGCCAGATTCATCGGATAGGCGCCGGACGTAGAAAGCAACAAGCCACCACTAGCCTCGCGCCACGCGCCCGTGAGCGCGGGAAGGCAACACACAGTGCGCACCGCCATGCCACCGCCACCATGCCGCTGCATGCCATAGTTCAAGCGGATCGCAGCTTTCTTCGTGCTGCCGTACGCTTTGGCAATCGTTTCAATTTCGT